>JAJZPA010000142.1 GCA_021811425.1 Bacillota bacterium
CCTCCTTAAGTGAAAAACCTCCCCGAAGTGAGAAACATCCCCCGAAGTGAGAAACATCCCCCGAAATTATACTATCCGAAGGATGCTATCCAAACCCCGCTATTCCCACTCAATCGTTCCGGGTGGTTTGCTGGTAATATCATAAACAACCCGGTTCACACCCTGAACCTCATTCACAATCCTTGAGGATATTCTCTCTAAAAGTTCATACGGTAAGCGCGCCCAGTCGGCTGTCATTGCATCTTCGCTGGTAACCGCCCTTAAGATGATCGGATAGGCATAGGTACGCCCATCTCCCATTACCCCGACACTGCGGATGGAGGGCAGCACAGCGAAGGATTGCCAAAGCTCCCGGTATAACCCGGCTGCCCGAATCTCTTCCATAGTAATCGCATCCGCCTCCCGTAGAATCTCCAGCTTTTCCTGCGTGACTTCGCCCAGGATACGGATAGCCAGCCCCGGCCCAGGGAAGGGCTGCCGCCATACAATCTCTTCCGGCATCCCCAACTCCGTTCCGACTTCCCTTACTTCATCCTTGAAAAGCATGCGCAATGGCTCAATCAATTCGAATTCCATATCTTCCGGAAGCCCACCGACATTGTGGTGGCTCTTGATCGTCTCGGCCGTATCCGTACCACTCTCAACAACATCAGGATAGAGTGTTCCCTGAACCAGGAAGTCGACCTTGCCCAGCTTGCGCGATTCATCCTCAAAAAGACGGATGAATTCGTTCCCGATCCCCTTGCGTTTAGTCTCTGGATCGCTAATTTTAGCAATCTTAGCCATAAATCGTTCCTGAGCATCCACAAAGACAAGGTTCAAATGAAACTGTTCGCTGAAAACCTTTTTCACCTGTATCGCCTCGTTTTTGCGCATAAAACCGTGATCCACAAACACGCAAGTGAGCTGATCCCCAATCGCACGGTGCACCAATACTGCGGCCACCGAAGAATCCACGCCGCCGCTTAAGGCACAAAGCACTCGGCGGTTCCCGACCCGCTCGCGAATCGCCTGAACCTGAGCTTCAACGAACGATTCCATGGTCCAGTCCCCATGGCAGCCGCAAATGTCAAACAGAAACTGCTCCAGCATACGCTGGCCTTCCGGCGTATGCCTGACTTCCGGGTGAAACTGCACCCCGTAAAAGTGCCGCTTCTCATCGAGCATCGCAGCCACCGGGGTATGCTCCGTCTGAGCAGCCGCCGCAAACCCCTCCGGCAAAACCGTAACAGAATCCCCATGGCTCATCCAGCACTGGCGCTGGCCGCCAAGCCCTTGCCACAAACCCTTCGCCTCGATAACATGGAGGGATGTCTTCCCGTACTCCCGCACCTGAGGATGCTTGACTTCCCCTCCTAACTGAACAGTCATCAATTGCATACCATAACAAATGCCTAGAATGGGAATCCCCAGCACATAAATCTCAGGGTTAACCATTGGAGCTCCTTCTTGATTAATGCTAGCTGGGCCTCCAGAGAAAATAATCCCTCTGGGATTCCTCGCTTTAATCTCCTCAATTGGGGTCTTATAGGAGAGCATTTCAGAATACACGTGGGCTTCCCGCACACGCCGAGCAATCAACTGATTATACTGGCCGCCAAAATCTAAGACCAAAATTAATTCCTGCGTCATTTCCTCACACCAATCTGCAAAACTTAGGATTCGTAGGCTTCCGGCTTAAGAACTCCAATATAAGGGAGGTTACGGAACTTTTGATTGAAATCAAGCCCATACCCAACTACAAACTCATCCGGAATAGCAAACCCGTTGTAATCCGGTATCATGTCAACCTTGCGCCGACCAGGCTTGTCCAACAAGGTTACCACTTTCACGCTCTCAGGGTTACGCCGTGATAAATTCTCCTTCAAATACTTTAAAGTTAAGCCCGTATCGACGATGTCTTCGACAATGAGAATATGTACACCCTCAACACTTCGTTCTACATCCTTTAAGATACGCACAACCCCAGAGGAATATGTCGAGGCTCCATAGCTCGAAACCGCCATGAAATCAAACGTGAGCGGCAACTTAATCTCCCGAATGAGATCGGCCATGAAGAGAACCGCCCCTTTGAGGATGCCAAGAACAAGAAGTTCGCTCCCCTGATAATCTTGGGTAATCTCCTCGCCAAGCTCTGCAATTCGCCTCTTAATGGCCTCACCCGTAAGGAGAACATTGGCAATATCCATTTCCATCGTTTTGTTGACATCTTTTTCTCTAGTTTTATCCATGTTCATACCGTTTAGCCTCCAATAACGATTAACCTATTCGCATTGAGCCGGAAAACTTATGCCAAGAATTATAACAGAGGGTTTGGGGAGCGTCAAACCCTTTTCGAACATTCACTAGCCAATTCGGGAAAAAGTACGGATTTACCACCTGACTGGTCGTCCCGCCGCCCCGGTGAACGTTCATGGTAAAGAAAACTTGGCTGGCGCCAAGCCTTAGCGACGGCGGCTGCCTAGTTGCACTTATGCCACCACAAAGTTATACTTTCTGACTGGTAGAACGAAATAAGGGTATCCCTGCGGATACCCTTATTTCCTATCATCAACTAAGGCCTTGTTCCCGGCTGGATCTCTGGCCAAATCTTATACGCTCGGCGCTTGGATCTTCAGCTTCTGGCCAAAATCCTTAAACTCTAACATCAGGCTCATCGGTTCTGACTTATCCTTGCTCTTGGCCTGGATTATCGCCTTGATGACCATCTGATCCGACTTGCGGATATAGAGCGTGTAAGCAAAGTCCTTCCATAACTCTTCCATGATCTGGTTCTGAACACTCGGGTTAAATGTACACACCCACGCTTTTTCTCCGTTTACTTTTTCCTGACCCTTAAGCACCACCTCACCAAGTTCTTTAATCTGGAGGGACGACACGGGATCGATCTCCGCCAGAAAAACGTCCTGAGCACTGGGGCTGTTCGGGAAGCGAACCCACTTCTTGCTAAAAGGATCCTTGTTATACAATGTGCCACCAACCAGAATCATTTCCACCTCGCTGCCGACCAACTGACCGGAAATGTGCCTGTTCCCACCATCCTTTTCTCCCTGAATCTGAGTGAGTATCCTGTCCTTCCCGTCAATGAGTTGATGTTCTGTCATGCTATAACGAAAAGAAGCCGTCCCATTCAGTCGTTCTAAGCCGTGCGCGACCCATTCACTAGGGTGTGGCTGCCATAAAAGCCGTACTCCAACCCCTCCCAACAACACGATACCGATCACGATGAGTAATAGCAAGCTTCTCTTCTTCATAGCGTGCCCCCCTGGCGGAGTTCTTATCACACCTTATGTAAAACCAGGTTGCCCTATTCCACCGGATTACATCCCCTCGCCTCTTTATCTAGAGTCCAAGGCTTAGGTAAAGAAATAAGCTCCTGCCACCGGGTTCCCACAGGGAGAACCCGTTAGCTGGAGCTTTATCAAGCTTTTCCGCTAGGATTAATATAATCTGGGCTTTTCCTACATCATGCCGCCCATGCCACCCATACCGCCCATGCCGGCCATGTTTGCAGCCCCGTTATCCTTTTGCGGCAGATCCGAAATCAGGCATTCGGTGGTCAGCAGCATTGCAGCGATAGAAGCCGCATTTTGCAAAGCCGAACGGGTCACTTTCGCCGGATCAACAATCCCAGCGGCAATCATATCCTCATAGACGTTCGTTGCAGCATTGAAACCGACTCCTTTGCCAGCAGAACGAACTTTTTCTACGACAACAGAACCTTCCTGACCAGAATTATTGGCAATCTGGCGTAAAGGCTCTTCGAGAGCACGGCGAACGATATTCGAACCCGTCAGTTCATCCCCGGCAAGCTCCAATTTATTCAACGCCACCGCAGCATCAATAAAGGTTACACCGCCACCTGCGACAATGCCTTCTTCGACTGCGGCCCGGGTCGCAGCCAAGGCATCTTCGATCCGGAGCTTTTTCTCCTTCATTTCAGTCTCGGTCGCCGCCCCGACTTGGATTACCGCTACCCCGCCAGCCAACTTGGCTAGACGCTCTTGGAGCTTCTCCCGATCAAAGTCGGAAGTTGTCTCATCAATTTGCTTTTTGAGCGCTTCAACTCTTTTTTGAATTTCAGTGGCTTTACCAGAGCCTTCGACAATCGTGGTTTCTTCTTTGGTCACTCGGACTTGGCGGGCACGACCGAGCATATCAATCGTCGTATTATCCAGCTTCAAACCCAGATCTTCCGTGATCACCGTACCGCCTGTCAGAACGGCGATATCTTCGAGCATCGCTTTGCGGCGATCCCCAAAGCCAGGGGCTTTCACGCCTACTGCTGTAAAGGTTCCACGCAGCTTGTTAACAACCAAAGTAGCCAGTGCCTCGCCTTCAATATCTTCAGCAATAATGACGAGTTGACGACCGCTTTGCACGACTTTCTCCAACACCGGGAGAATCTCGGCAATGGCCCCAATTTTCTTATCCGTGATCAAAATATAGGGATCACTTAAAACCGCTTCCATCTTATCCGTATCCGTAATCATGTAAGCAGAAATATACCCGCGGTCAAACTGCATTCCTTCGACGACTTCCAGTTCCGTCGTCATTCCTTTTGCTTCTTCAACCGTAATGACTCCGTCTTTTCCGACCTTTTCCATCGCTTCAGAAATCAAGTTGCCGATGGTTTTGTCCCCGGCGGAAATTGAGGCAACTTGGGCGATGGCTTCTTTGCCTTCAATCGGCTTAGAGATAGTTTTTATTTCCTGAACAATCGCCTCGACTGCTTGTTCAATTCCCCGTTTGATTCCCATTGGATTAGCACCTGCAGCCACATTTTTCAGACCCTCACGAATAATGGCCTGGGCAAGAACAGTAGCCGTTGTGGTCCCATCTCCAGCCACATCATTGGTTTTTGTGGCGACTTCTTTCACCAATTGAGCTCCCATATTTTCGAATGGATCTTCGAGTTCGATTTCGCGGGCAATCGTTACACCGTCATTCGTAATGAGCGGTGAACCAAATTTCTTGTCGAGCACCACATTCCGCCCTTTGGGGCCTAATGTTACTCGTACAGCCTCCGCTAGGGCATTAACCCCGCGTTCTAGCGCGTGCCTAGCGTCTTCATCAAAAACAATTTGTTTTGCCACCTACTATTCCCCCTTAAAAAATAATCCTAAATTTTAACCTAAAATGGCTAAAATATCAGACTCCCTTAAGATGAGGTATTCGTCTCCCTCATACTTGACCTCAGTGCCTGCATACTTGGAATAAATGACCCGATCTCCAACCTTGACATCCAGTGGGATACGTTCACTCTTTTCGAGGCGACCCGGGCCCACAGCCACGACTTCTCCTTCCTGAGGCTTCTCCTTAGCCGTATCTGGCATAATGATCCCGCTTTTTGTCCTCTCTTCAAGAGGAAGCGCCTTAATGACAACTCTGTCTCCAAGTGGCTGGATATTCATAGAAGCATTTCCCTCCTTATGTATAATTTTTTTGTTAGCACTCAAGTTTATCGAGTGCTAACATCTAGCTATATCATATGCAAGGCGCCGAGGGAACGCAAGCTCTTATAAGAGCTTATAAGAGCTTATATAGCCCTTATAGCGTGGTTATTTTTGTATTTATCCCTCTTACACCTTGTAGCTTGACATTACTCACTAGTCAACTATGCCCTACCCAAAACAACTCTATCAATTAGAATGACCACAGCAATTACATTTTATTCATGCTTGTTCACAAAGCACCCAAAAAATTTACCGTCCAAAGTGAATTTGTTGAACGCCTACTTCTTGTAGAAGTGGGCGTCTCGGACATGGATGAGACAACTTGGCTTGCGCCCGCGCTAAAGCTTGCCACAAGCCAAGTCTTCTTCATTCGGCGGAAATCAGTTTCACTTGGCGATAACGAACTTCCGTCAGGGAATCCCCAAGCGCCGTTTGCACCTGTGGCTGCTCAAGGTTGAGAAAGTAGATTTTCGTTCGTCCAATCTTCAGGCCGGGATCCGGATGTTCCCGCTCCAAGATAATATTTTCCCGTAAAGCGTATCGAATCAACTCCTTGATCTGGGTCATGGAACGGCCTAACTGCTCGCTCAAGGCGGCGCGCGCTTTCGTTGACGCGACATAGGGAAGCCGAATTTGCATCTGGCCCAACACCTGGATGGCCTTTGTCAAGTCTTTGACATAATCGTAGGCTTCTCCCTGCTCATGCTGCAATTCCGCCAGCACATCATAATTCTCACAATAGGGCTGCAGGGCGTGATGCACACTCCCATCCACCCCGATTACCTTGACATCCTTGCCCCACGCCTTGATCTTGCGCACTAACGGCAAAAAATCTCCGTCCCCGGTGAAGAGAAGAAAAACATCAACGCTACCTGGCCGGGTCAACAGGATTTCTTGTGCTTCCAGCATCAGATCGGAATCCGCTGCATTCCGGCGAAAATCCGTTTGGGTATAGTTATTTTTGCCAAAAACGTGGCGGGTAAAAACATTGGTTTTCTCGAATATAGTTTGAGTACGCCAAAATTCCTCCCGATCAAAATTCGCATAGAGGTAAGCTGCTGAAAGCTCCATCCCCATCTTTACAGCAAACTGTTGCATAAATGCTGCGAACCGTTCTGGAGTCAGTTCATAACCCCGCTCCAAGAGTCCCATCCAGATATTTTCATAATCGACAAACGCTATAGCCCTCAACATGTTCACCTCGCAACCCCGCTTGTCTACTACAGTATACGCACGAGGAGGACAGGGGTGACTGGCATAATTTAATCGCGGCATTTTTCACTAACTTTTGAGCCCCACCAGCCAGGCATAGATTTCACGCTCTGCTGTCAAAATTTCTTTTTGCTTGAGGCCAGCGGTATCTATGTGAGCGAAGCGTTCGACAAGAGCACTGCCAACGATAACCCCTTCAGCGATTCGCGCCAGACGCCGCACCTGTTCCGGATGTTGGATTCCAAATCCAACACAGCGCGGGAGGGCTAGGGATTCCCGCAAGCCCTTAATAAAGTTCCGAACAGGCAGGGGAATCGCTGCCTCTCCCCCTGTAATCCCATTTTTTGCCAAAACATAGACAAAACTTCCTTCTGCGCTAAACCTTGCCTCTTCTGCCTTAAGCGCCATGATGTCCTCCGTTTCGCTGGTCTGAGCCAGAATCGGGACAAACGCCAAACCATTGCCTACGCGCTCTTTAGCCCTAGCCCGCAGAACCTGACCTTCTCTCCAAGGCAGATCCGGGAGAATCAGCCCATCTACCCCGGCTCGCGCTGCATCCTGGACGAAGGCCTCCCAACCGTAGTGGAGCAGTGGATTAAGATAACTCATGATCAGAAGCGGGGTCTCACAGTCCCTCCGGAAATCCCGAACCAGCTCCAAGGCCTTCTCTACCCTCATCCCCCCTTTTAAAGCGCGGTCCCCTGCCGCTTGGATCACAGGCCCATCTGCCATGGGATCGCTAAAGGGAATTCCGAGTTCCAACACATCGACTCCGGCATCAGCTAATCCCTTAAGCCTGCGCAAACTCGTCTCAGCGTCAGGATCACCGGCCATCACATAGGCGACAAGCCTTGTGATGCCTGCGGGAGGGGTCGAAAAAACCTTTTTCAAGCGCTCACTCATGGAAATCCCTCCCTTGTAAATACGCCGACAATGTCTCCACATCCTTGTCTCCGCGCCCCGACAGATTGACGACGATCACATCCCGGGGACGAAGCTGGGGAGCCAACTTCATGGCATAGGCCAGAGCATGGGCACTTTCTAAGGCCGGCAAAATCCCTTCCGTCTGACTAAGCACTTGACAGGCTTCCACGGTCTCTTGGTCCCCAACCCGTACATACTCAGCCCTCCCGCTTTCTTTCAAGTAGCTGTGTTCCGGACCGACACCCGGGTAATCCAATCCGGCCGAAATCGAATGCGTCGCCAGGATCTGCCCTGCCTCATCCTGAAGCAGATAACTATAGGCTCCATGCAGAACTCCCGGTTCTCCCAAGCCCAAAGTAGCCGCATGTTGTCCTCTCTCATCGCTCTGTCCGCCAGCTTCAACTCCGATTAGGCGTACAGCGGCATCCTCCAGGAACGGATGGAAAAACCCAATCGCATTGCTTCCACCCCCTACGCAGGCGACCAATACATCCGGCAGCCGCCCCAACTCCTTCAGCGCTTGTTCCCGGGTCTCGCGCCCGATAACGGATTGGAAATCCCGAACCAGCGTGGGAAACGGATGCGGTCCTGCCGCCGTACCAAAACAATAAAACGTATCTTCCACATGGCTGACCCAATCGCGCAGAGCCTCATTAATAGCATCCTTCAATGTCCGCGACCCCTGGTTAACCGA
>JAJZPA010000143.1 GCA_021811425.1 Bacillota bacterium
CGATCTGCCCCTTGGGGTGTTTACTTGTGTGACCGGGGTTTCCGGTTCCGGCAAGAGCACTTTGGTCAATGAGATCATTTACAAGGGATTGGCGTCCCGCCTCAATGGGGCGCGGATGCGGCCGGGAGTTATGAGCGAACTTCGGGGACTGGAGTATTTGGATAAGGTCATTGATATTGATCAGTCCCCGATCGGGCGCACGCCCCGTTCCAATCCGGCTACCTATACGGGGGTCTTTGACTTTATCCGCGAACGGTTTTCCCAGACGTCGGAAGCGAAGATGCGGGGGTATATGCCAGGGCGTTTCAGCTTTAATGTCAAAGGCGGACGTTGTGAGGCCTGTCACGGAGATGGTATTATTAAGATTGAAATGCACTTTCTCCCGGATGTCTATGTTCCGTGTGAAATATGTCATGGGCAGCGTTACAGCCGCGAGACGTTGGAGGTGCGCTATAAGGGGAAGAATATTGCCCAGGTTTTGGATATGACCGTGGATGAGGCCACGGACTTTTTCCAAGCTGTTCCGAAAATTGCGCGTAAGCTCCAAACCCTGCAAGATGTGGGCTTGGGCTATATCCATCTCGGCCAGCCGGCGACCACTCTGTCCGGGGGAGAGGCCCAACGGATCAAGCTGGCAACTGAATTGAGCCGCAGGAGTACGGGCAAGACCATCTATATTCTCGATGAGCCTACGACAGGCTTGCACATGGCCGATATTGATCGTCTGCTCCAGGTGCTGCATCGTTTAGTAGAGGCAGGGGATACAGTGTTGGTCATCGAGCATAATCTAGATGTCATTAAAACCGCAGACTATTTAATTGATTTGGGCCCTGAAGGGGGATACCGAGGTGGTGAGGTTTTGATCGCCGGAACCCCAGAGGAGATTGCCGCATGTGCAGGTTCTTATACCGGACAGTTTTTGAAACGGTATCTTCACTAATCGAACATCGAACATCGAACATCGAATAAGGGGGTATTAAATTTGGGAGTTCGGCTGATAGCCATGGATTTAGATGATACGCTTTTGCGTAATGATTTAACGATTTCGCCTCGTGTGGTCAGAGCGATTCGACAAGCCAAAGAGCAAGGGGTCGTGGCCACTATCGCGACGGGACGAACCCCTGTGTCCATGAAGCGATATGCACAACAGCTCGAGATCGACGTGCCAGTGATTACGTTTCATGGAGCGCTGATTCAGCAGGCTCTGAGCGGGGAAATCCTCTTCCGGCGAGCCATATCGAACCGCTTGGCCACGGCAATTGTTTCAGGATTGCTCGCTCAAGGGATTCATATTCAGATCTATATGGGCGACCATATTTTCGTTCAGGAAGAAAATGAGTGGTCTGAAGGGTATACTCGCCTATCTTCTGTGCCGATTGAAAAAACGGAGTTACTGCCGCTCCTGGCGCAAAATACCGAGGGTGTGGAGAAGATCCTACTCATCGGGGAAGAAGCAGATTTGGAGGCTTTAGCCCCTTCGCTCGAAGCGGCCTACGGCGAGCGGATTCATCTGACAAAATCCAAACCTTACTTTTTGGAGATGACAGACATCTCGGTGAACAAAGGGGTTGCTCTCAACGCCCTGGCCCAACGCTTGGGCATCGCTCAGGAAGAGGTTATGGCTATCGGAGACAGCTTCAATGATCTGGAGATGATTCGCTATGCCGGCCTCGGTGTCGCTATGGGTAATGCCCGCCCGGAGATCCTTGAGGCTGCAGATGTTGTCACTGCGACCAACGACGAGGACGGAGTGGCGGAGGCCATCGAGAAGTATGTGCTGAAATCGAGGAGGCCATCGTGATGAATATCCAAGAAATTCGCCAAGCTGCGCGTGCAAAACTTAAAGGCTATTGTCGGGTCTGTCCCGAATGCAACGGTCGGGCTTGTGCCGGGGAAATGCCCGGAATGGGCGGAGTTGGCACAGGGTCAGGGTTTAAGCACAACGTTGAATCTCTGGCGGCGGTTAAGATTAACTTAAGAACGCTGCATGGAGCCAAAACCCAAGCTACATCATTCAAATTGTTCGGGCGGGAACTCGCGGCGCCGATTCTCGCAGCTCCGATTACGGGCGTGACCTTTAACATCGGCGGAGCCTTAAGTGAGGAAGAATGGGCTGAGGTTGTGGTCCAAGGCTCCCTGGCAGCCGGGATGATGGCGATGACAGGAGATGGGCCCAATCCCGTCATGTTCCGTTCCGGTTTGGAGGCCATTGAGCGGGTGCGCGGCCTGGGGATTCCCGTGATTAAACCGAGAGAACAAGATGAGGTCTACCGCTACATGGCGATGGCTGAAGAGGCAGGAGCCCTGGGTATTGGGATGGATGTGGATGCAGCCGGAATTCTCCCCATGGCTTTGGCGGGTCAGCCCGTAGGGCCCAAGACGCTCTCTGAGCTTCAAGCTATCGTGGCCCATACCTCGCTCCCGTTTATTGTCAAAGGGATCATGACTGCGGCTGAAGCGGAAATCGCCGTGGAAGCGGGGGCAGCCGCTATCGTTGTCTCCAATCATGGTGGCCGGGTGATTGACCACACCCCGGGGACGGCGGAAGTCTTGCCGGAAATCGCAGCTAAAGTCCAGGGACGTTTACCGATCCTGGTCGACGGAGGAATACGTACCGGCCTGGATGTATTAAAAATGTTGGCTTTAGGTGCAGATGCCGTCCTCGTCGGCCGCCCTTTGTTGATTGCAGCAGCCGGAGGCGGGCAAGAAGGGGTTGCCTTAATCATGCAGACACTGGAGAAAGAGCTCAAGCAGGCCATGCTCATGACCGGGTGCGCGAATCTGTCACACCTTCGCGACGCAATCCGCTAAAATCACTAAGCGTGGCGATCCGAGAAGATAAACTTAACACGAACAAAGAACCAGGAGATTGCTCTCCTGGTTCTCGATTGGCATATCAGACTCCCATGCCGCATGGCACCACTGGTTCAAGCAAGCAATAGGGTGAAGTTTATAGCCTGGGGAATGCAGGAATTTTACAAAATAACTCGAAATATGTAATGATTGCTTGCTCAGGAGGAATGAACCGTGAAGAACCCTTTCCCCACGTTTGCGAAAAAAATGTCCGCCCCCGCGAGAATCAGCGCCTACTATGCCCTCATCAGCGGTATCTGGATTCTCTTTTCAGACTCCCTGCTTCATAGGCTGATTTTGGATCGCCGGATCCTTCTGAACCTCTCTGTTTTCAAGGGCTGGTTTTTTGTTGTTCTAACCACCGTTTTTCTCTACCTTCTCATGCTTCGGAGCTGGCAGGCACTGCATACTGCCCAGCAGACTATCCGGAAAAACTATCAGGATTTAGAAGCTAGCCACGAGGAACTCGTCGCTGCTGAAGAAGAACTACGCCAACAATTCGCTGAACTTGAACGTCAGGAAGCGCATTTTCGCCGCATCTATGATAGCGTCGCCGACGGGGTGATCCTGCAAAACCTCTCCGGCACGATCCTCCATGCCAATCCCGCCGCGCATGACTTGTTCAGTACCCCCTTAGGCGAAATGCCGCCAGATATTTTTCCAGTCCAAGCTTTTTCAGATTGGGATGTGCAGAACACCCCTTTTACGTGGCAAGCGCATGTTGCTAAGGTGCTTTCCGCTTCAGAATCGCATACGGAATGTATCCTGCTCCAGAGCACTCCTGCTCGGCCGAAACGCTGGCTGCGTCTGTATAGCATCCTCCTCAAAGATTCCCAGGGACAAGCGGAAGAAATCGTTAGCACGCTGGTTGATCTCAGTACCCAAAAATATAGCGAACAAAATGAAACCCTGCTTAATGCCGTGAATCGTCGAATCCTGGCTGAGCAACCGCTAAGCGAGATCTATCAGTATCTTTGCCAGGAGCTGGTGCAAGCCTTCGGCTATCCGATGGTTTTTGTGGCGCTCAAGCAACCGGACGGCGCCGTGGGGGTTACGGCCCATGCGGGCTTGGGTGAAAAATACATCAAGAATCTGAATGTACGCTGGGACGAAACCCCGGAAGGCCAGGGAGCGATTGGCAGAGCCATCCGCAGCGGGCAATCCCAGATCCACAACGTCATCGGTAACCCGGAATTCAAACCCTGGTGGCACATATACGAGGAGTTTAATCTCCAATCGATTCTAGTGCTTCCCCTCAGCACGTATGGGCAAACCTTGGGTGCGCTTGTCTTGTTGTCTTCCTCCCGGGATTATTTCACGCCCAATCTGCTCATGCCTCTGGAAGCCATGGCCGGTCAGATCGCTTTGGCCATGCACTTCGCGGATGATCGGCGGCAACTTCTTATTTTGAATACCGCTCTCAGTGCAGCAGCCAGCGCCATGGTCTTAACCGACCAAGAAGGGCACCTTCTCTGGGCTAATCCTGCCTTCACCCAACTGACAGGCTATTCCCTCGAAGCCATTCTCGGTCAGAATCCGCGTTTTCTCAATTCCGGGCGTCAGGACCGTGCTTTCTACCAAACCCTGTGGCAAACCATCTTGAACGGAGAAATATGGAAGGGCGAAATTGTAAATCGCCGGGCGGATGCGACGCTTTACCGGGAAGAGATGACCATTACTCCCGTCCGGGCGGAAGGCCAAGACATCACCCACTTTATTGCGATCAAGCAGGACATCAGCGAACGCTTGGCTTACCAGGAAAAGCTGCAGAGCAGCGAGGAACGTTACCGAGAAATGTTTGAGCATATGAGCAGCGCTGCGATGGTCTTCGATACGGTCGATCAGGGAGCAGATTTCCGGATCAAAGCCTTCAACCGGGCTGCGGAGGAAATGGAGAATGTTGATCGTGACCAGGTTATCGGCCAATCGCTCTCCGCAGCCTTTTCGGTACTGCATCTCACCGAGCTTCCGGTCCTGCTCCGCCGCGTCTTCCGGACCGGAAAAGCGCTGCACTTCCCGCCGACTTTCTTTAAGGACAAAGCGCTCTTCGGTTGGCGAGAAGGCTTTATCTATAAGCTCTCCAGCGGGGAAGTGGTCGTGCTCTCTGAAGATATCACTCCGCGCAAATTGGCTGAGGATGTGATCTGGTTAGAAAAAGAACGGGCTCAGGTTACCTTGGAGTCCATTGGGGATGCAGTGATCACCACCGACGCCCAAGGTGCGATCACTTACCTTAACCCTGTCGCAGAAGAGCTGACTGGCTGGGCCAACCGCCAGGCCAAAGGATTACCCCTATTGCACGTCTTTAATATCGTCAATGAAAACACCGGCCAAGCGGTGAACAATCCGGTGGCTAAATGTCTCCGCGAGCAGCGGATCATTTCCCTGGACAACCATACTCAACTTATTCACCGGGATGGGCATGCTTTCGCCATTGAAGATTCGGCTGCCCCCATCCGCAATCGGGAGGGAAAAGTCATCGGAGCAGTGCTGGTTTTTCATGATGTCAGCGACAAACGCAACCTGATTAAGCAGCTGGCCCACCAGGCCCATCACGATGCCCTCACAGGCTTGCCCAACCGCTTGCTGTTTAATGATCGTGCGAACCAAGTCATGGCCCAAGCGCATCGTCATCAGCTTCAAGCCGCGGTACTCTTTCTTGATCTGGATCGGTTTAAGCTGATCAATGATACGCTTGGACATGTGCTCGGGGATCTGCTCCTGAAAGCCGCTGCTGAGCGTTTGACCGCCTGCCTGCGGGATGGGGACACCGTAGCCCGGCAGGGTGGCGATGAGTTTCTCATTCTCCTGCCGGATCTACGCCAGGAAAATCAGGCTGCCTATGTGGCTCAGAAGATTCTCAAGCTCTTTGCCGAACCGTTTCATCTGTTAGAACATGAGGTCTATATCACTCCCAGTATCGGGATTGCCCTCTTCCCCACGGATGGACAGGATTTGGACAGTGTGATTAAGCATGCCGATACCGCCATGTATCACGCCAAAGAACAAGGGCGCAACTGCTATCGGTTCTATACCATCGCTTTAAACCAAAGCATCTCTGAGCGACTATCCCTGGAAAATGACCTGCGTCGGGCCCTGGAACGCGAGGAATTCGTCCTTTATTATCAACCCCAGTATGACTTACGCGATGCTCAGCTCTGCGGCGTGGAAGCCTTGGTGCGTTGGCAGCATCCGGAAAAAGGGCTTATCCCTCCTGGTCAGTTCATCCCTATCGCCGAAGATAGCGGACTCATCCTCCCGCTTGGGGAATGGGTCTTACGCAGAGCTTGCACCCAAAACCAACAGTGGCAAGCGCTGGGCTATCCGCCGATCCGCATGGCCGTTAACCTCTCCGCGCGGCAGTTTCGGCAGATTAACCTGGTTCGCACCATTGCCCAAACGCTCCAAGCAACCGGTTTGGAACCTCAATGGCTGGAATTAGAAATCACGGAAAGTATGAGCATGGAGAATGTGGCTTTCAGTATTACGATTCTCCAACAGTTGAAAGACATGGGTATCCGCATTTCCGTGGATGATTTTGGTACGGGCTTTTCCTCGCTCAGTTACTTAAGTCGTTTTCCGCTGGACACCCTGAAAATCGATCAATCTTTCGTCCAGACGATTGCTGTCAACCCGGACAGCAACGAAATCGTCACAGCCATCATCCGCCTGGCCCGCAGCCTGGGGCTAAAGGTGATCGCCGAAGGTGTGGAAACCGATGATCAACTTGGTTTTCTTCGCCAAAAACAATGTGACGAAGTGCAAGGCTATTTATTAGGCAAACCTGTGCCTGCAGGGGAGATTGAGAAGTATTTTACGGGGAATAGAAGCATCGAATAATAGTACATCGAACAAAGCGTATATGGAATATTTGCACCTCGAACAATCATGAAGAAGGCGGTAGCAGGTGAAAAGGTTACAACTAACCTTAATCGTATTGATAATCCTTTTGACGAGCGGTTTAGTTATTGCAATATCCAGATTTGGGAAAATCGGACCGATCAGCGCTAATCACACGCCAAGCACAATTGAAAGCACTGAACATCAAATTCCTGAGGCCGTTAAACTTGCCTTGGAGAAAGCCGCGCCAACAAACCCAGCGCAGCAATTGCGCAGGTTTCCTTTTCCTTATGACGCCATGTTGGCGATTTCGTCCGATATCGACCTGACAACGCTGGAGGAGTTTGAAGCCTATCATCGTTTTTTAAATACCAAAGAGGTAACTCCCGCTGGCCCCGGTTTAGGGTTGGATATTGGGGATTCAGCCTGGCTGTATATCGCCAGCGATTATCCGGAAAAAATTGATCAAGAAGGCCATTCCATCGAGTATTCCATGTCCTTTTTTCAGGGGTTGGATCCGAGCCTTAAAAATGCGGACAAAATCAGCCATTATTTTAAGGTAGGGTGGATTGATTCCCTACATACTTTTGGCGATTTTTCTCGTAACGATCGGCGCATCTTGTTTACGCGTGATTTGGCGATTGCAGCTTGGAAAGCTATGAATCAGCGCGGATTTAAGCCTAAAGTTTGGATTAATCACGGTAGTGAAACCAACGTGCAAAACTTTGGGGCCTATAACCCTAAGAGGCCTTTTTTTAACTATCAGGCCGGTGATGACCCAAAATCCCGGTTTTACCATACCGATTTAACCTTGGGAAATGGCATTCGTTATGTTTGGAATTCGATCGGGATGAATCAATTCTCTTATGATGACCCCTTGTTTCCCCTAAAACTGCGGGATGGGCAACAGGTCTGGGGTTTCTACCGGTATACGCATGAAATCGTCAAGGGCAAATATCAGTGGACGTGGGAAACCCATGAACTACCCCATCAACTTACGAACCAACGTTTACAGCAGTTGGTTCAAGAAAGAAAGTACTCGATTGTCACGCAACACCTCGGCAAGGGAAATGAAGGGTTTCCTTTTAATCCGACCGATATGCAAACGCTGCGGTTGCTTAAGTCCTATCAAGATGAGGGCAAGATTTTGGTGGCCCGTACCGTACGCTTGCTGGACTTCGCGAGAACCTGGAAATATGTTCGTTATGCCATGGCCTCAGTGGATGGTAAGACATATATCAACATTCGCGCCATTGAGGATCCTGTTTTGGGCTCGACAACCCCTTCTCTGGATGAAATTCGTGGACTTACATTTTATGTTGATGACCCTGACCATACGCGTCTGTTCTTAAATCTCACCCCTATTCCGGAAAATGAAATCCAGCGTAATGGTGCGGACAAAGAGGGGAAAAAGAGCATAGGGGTTCGCTGGTTTCAACCGGATTTTACGGATTATACGAAAACTCAGCGAAACAGTGTTTAAATTAACTCTCATGGACTTTGAACCTTCGACAAATTTCAGCGGAATTATCCTGGA
>JAJZPA010000144.1 GCA_021811425.1 Bacillota bacterium
AGATTTTATTACAACATGTGCAAGGCCTGTTAGAAGACCAGGAAAACAGAAAAACCCCCCTCAGAAACTGAAGGGGTCAAAGAAAGAGGAGGAGAAAAGAGATGTTCCCTCCTATTCTTACCAGTTACTAATTAATTATACATATTTGTCAGCAGTTTCTCGATTCAATTTCTTCAACCTTTACCTTCTCGGCAAACCCGGTCATTAATAACGATCTTGCCTTCAAACGATCCAGCTAGCTGGATCGTTACTTTTCCTTCAAGGCGATACTAATGTCAAAATCCCCAATCTTTGTCTTAATTGAAACGAGCAGTGATTTGGGTGTCGCTAAGGAAATTGATTTTTTCTCCCCCAAAATAATTTGTGGTGGCACGATGTCGCATTGATAATTGGCTCTAGCCAAATAACTGAGTGCATTGCCGCTAATGATATTTCCCACTTCCCCCAAAGCCGAAGTCACAAAAATATCTAATGTATTCATTTCCATTCCCGACATGGATTTTACCATCTCTAAGGCTGTGGACTTGGGAAAACTATAGACAACGACTCCAGCCAGAGCTCCAACAACCCCGATTAATACATTCGCTTCTTGACCGGCGATTAAATCTTCTTTTAGCTCAAGCTTTCCTTTCTCAATCTCCAAACTCATCATTTGCTGAAAAACATCTTGAGTAGCCTGTAAAAAAGGGTTCACGAATTCTGCTTTCATGCCTGCCCACCCCTCGTCCGCACATATACTCCGATTTTTTGATCCTCAATGGCGACATGATAAATGAGCCACGTCATTAACTTACCGGCAAACTCCTGAGCGATGTCCTCGCTATAGTGTGTGTCTTCAAATTTCTGCGCGTATTTGGCTACGTCCGCTTTAAAATCCTTGTGAATTTGCTGATGTTGTTTAAAATTTATGTATCCGACTTCTTTTTGATAAACCTCCTCAGCCGCAAAATGCTCGATGACATAACGCTGCATAAAATCCAACGTTTCTTTGACCTTTTCAACCTTTTGCTCCCATTGTCCCTCCCCTTTGATGGCTTTCACAAAATCAGTCACTCGTTGAAAAAGTTCTTGATGTTGAGTATCGATTTTTTCGACCCCAACTCGATAGCCCTCTTTCCACATAAATGCTTCTCCTTCCACTTCGAAGTCATTTTAAGTTGAGAATAGTATTCGCCATGATCACAAAAACTCCTGTTTCTGAATTGACCGACTAAAAAAACTCGGCTGGCGCCAGGATAGCTCAAAAAACTCCGCCTTGCGCCGCAATGGCCTATGTGGGGTTAATCCTAGTGAAGCCTGCGCCCGGTCTCAATCGCACTTCCCTGTTGTCCAAGGTGCAACGTGAGCGTTCCCCCTTCATCTGTCCGATACACTGGGATCCCCCGCTCAGCCCAGTAGCGCAGCACCTCAGGGGCTGGATGCCCAAACGAATTTCTTCCCACCGAGATAAATACGGCCTTGGGATGCATCCGATCCAGCAAGTCTTTGTCGAGGGAAAAGCGGCTGCCGTGATGCGGCACTTTATAGAAATCCACCAGCTCTGCCTCCCTACTCCAAAGCGTCCGCATCTCTTCCTCCTCCATATCAGCCGTGAGCAAGACCGTCTGATCGAAATAATGCACCAGCACAACCACACCGTTATTGTTGGGATCGGAATGCGTTCCCTTCAAGATTTCACGCGGCCCCACGACTTCCAGCCAAGTCGTCGCATCCAGCTCAATCCTATCCCCGGCCCCAAGCAGCCTGAGACGTTCCGGATCCCGCCAAATCTGTTCGGGAATCCCTCCTCTCCATTCCGGGTTTTGCAGGCGTTCCCCACTATCTGGAACACCCACCCAAGCCACCGGCATATTATCCAAGATGGCCCGTGCGCCGCCAATGTGATCGGCATGCTCATGGGTCACGATCAGCGCATCGAGATGGCGAATGCGCTGATGCAAAAGGTAAGGCAGCACAATGCGTTCTCCCGCATCAAAACGCTCATTTTTAGGCCCCGTATCAATAAGCACTGCCCTGTCCTTGGGTGTCTGAATCAACAGGGAATCCCCCTGACCCACATCCAGGAAACTGACTCGGAGATCGCTACCGGCCCACGGGCTCCACAGGAGGAACCATAAGGCTAGAACTAAGAGCAGAGGAAGGAGCCTACTCCCCCCAGTGGTCAAACCCTGCAAACCTATCTCTGTCGTGTGAGACATCTGCGATGTCTGAGATGGCTGTGCCTTGCGCGCGCACCGCGCCTTGAAAACCCACGTAAGCCGGTTGTCCTCTCCCGAACTCGGAGCAACACCCAAGGTCTTTTTCAGTCCACCGAGTTTCCAGCCCCCCCGCCGTAGGAATACCTTTGCAATAAAGCCTGCCTTTTCCCGGCCAAAGAGCCAGACCAGGATAGCCCCATACCAAACCAGCCAAAAGGCAAACCCCGGCTGCAGCACCCAAAAATCCGCCCAGGAAAGCCGAGCCAGCCAGCCGAGTATCTGATCAGCCCCTTGCAAAAGCCAAAGGCTCACCTGAAAGAAGGGAGCCGATAGAACTGGGGAAAACGAGAGAATGACCCCCAAAAGCCCCACTTCCAAAACGCTCCCTAAGAGATAGAGTACAAAAAGATTGGCCACAAACCCGATTAGGGACACCCTGTGAAAAGTCGAGACTAGGATCGGAAAGGTTGTGAGCTGTGCCGCTAGGGTCGCCGCCAGAAGGCCCCGCAAACTGCCGGGCAGCTTTTTTAACCAGGGCCGTTGGACTAAGCGGGGAGCTACGGCGACGATACCCCAGGCCGCCGCAACTGAGAGCTGAAAACCCACATCTTTGAGAACGATGGGGTTGATGACGAACATTCCCAATACCGCCAGGAAAAGCCAACGCAGCGTCGCAGCCCTGCCCCGGCCAAACCGACCCAAGAGCACAGCGATTCCCATGATGGAGGCCCGAACGATAGGGAGGCTGCCTCCGCACAGGAACGCATAAAAAATGACGGCCACCGCGCTCCCTCCGATACGCATTCCCTGGGGGAGAAAGCGCAACAAACTCCAAACCAGAATGATGACAAAGGCTACATTGGAACCCGAAGCCGCAAAGACATGCAGTACTCCGGTGATGCGGTAACGTTCCATCACGTCAGACGGAATCCCACTCGCATCCCCAAACAGGATTCCCTGCAGAACCCCTATCTCCCCTGCCACCCGGTTACTCGCTCCTGCCGCTGCGCTTCCCGCCCCTGTCGGCCCGGTTCCAGCTCCTGTCTCGTCGGCCTCAAACGGCATCAGGGCTTGTTTCACCTGCTCACGTACCCGCCAGGCCAGAGGAGGATTTCCGGGATGGATCGCGAGCGGCTCACCCCGAGCGATAAGCACTCCCTCCAGCCCTCTCGCTGCATTGAAAATTTGAGGATCGAACCCTCCCTTCGTTCCCGCAGGTTTTGGCTTTTCCAAACGGGCCTTAAAGAAAAGAGCGTCCCCTGGCAGTACCTTCTCCCAAAGACCGGGAAGCTTCCCCTCCTTATCTGGATAGACAACCAAGCGAAACCGTTCTCCCTCGTTTAACCCGCTCGTTCCAGGCGCTTCCCAATTTGATGTCAGATGAGCGATACTCGCTGGATTTCCCTGATTATCTGAAACCCCCGTTCTACTTTCGCCTTGAACCCCGTGAATCGCTTCCAGGGTGATCGTCCCGCTTGCCTTATCGGGCAGCCGACTCCAGTCCTTGAGAACACCTGTCACCTCAACCGTTTCCAGGGTCAGAGGCTCTGGCAGAATACTCTCTGCCGCCATGCCATAAAGGTATCCCGCGATAAAAATAGTCCCGAGGAGCAGCAGCTCCGGACGCTTTAGTTGGCCGAAGAAATCCCGAGGCCGCCAAAAACAAAACCGTACCCCCAGAAGCAGGAGCACGGCTAAGACCCAAGGTCTATAGTCCTCGGGTAATAATAGGGCAAATCCACCTCCGGTCAAAACGGAGAGTGACCGTTGCAGCCAACCATCCCTCATGGCCCGACACTGACCAGCGAGGCCATCTTCTCATAGGTCTTAGGCCCAATCCCCGCTACCTCTTGCAAGTCCTCCGGTCGAACAAAGGGACCATTGTCCGTCCGGTACTGAACAATGCGCTCAGCCAAGGCCGGGCCGATCCCTGGCAGCTTGTCCAATTCAGCGACTCCTGCCGTATTGATATTGATCTTGCCGCCGCTGCTTGCCGTGGCTGCGCTGCCGGAAGATGCTGTCGCAGCACTGCTTCCTGCCGTAGCTGCGGTGGAAGCGGAACCCGAACTCCCGGCAGGGTTTCCAGCTGTCGTTAAACTCCCCATTGCCGCTGAACTCCCAGGCGAAATTGGGCTCCCCGTTGTAGGCACGGCCACGACAGGCTTATACGGAATGGAAATCTTCTGCCCGTCCTTCAGTTTCTCAGCTGGATTGAGCGCCTCCACATTCGCCTCCGGCAAGAGACTCACTTTCTTCAAGGCATCATCCAAACGTGCATCCAAGGGCAAATGCACGAGTTCCGGCTTCGAAACCGCTCCTGTCACATAGACGATGACCTCCCGGTTGGTTGACATTTTCTCCAGGTACGCCTTATTTCCGTGCGGCAAAAACAGCCTCCAACTGGCGACGATAATCAGCACCACCAGCAGGCCCCACCAGATAAAGCGGATTCTCCGTTCCATGATGCATTCCCCTCGCAACTTTAACTCATCCTGTTATTCTCTCCATTTCTCTTTTCTTTTCCTTTTTCCTGCTGCGAAAAACCAATGATCGTGTCGAACAGTCATGGACGCACGAACTGTCCCCTTGTCTTCTCTTGTCTTCTTTCCCGTGTCTTCTAAACAATGGGTTTTACCCCTTGTTCTTTGCCAGAATTCCCCTCTAATCCAGTTCGCTTAGCCATAATCTCCTTCATGGCCATACAGATACGTTGGATGCCCTCTCGAATCGTTTCTTCCGTGTACCGACTAAAGCAGAGCCGGATTCGATCCGTTCCGCCTCCGCCGACATAGCACGCATTGCCTAGCAAAAAAGCCACCCGCTTTTCTGCGGCCTTGTTTAGAAGAGAAGTAGCTGTGACTCCTACCGGCAATTGACACCACAAATAGAATCCGCCTTGGGGTACGTTCCAGACGAAACCAGGAGGGGCGTATGCTTCCAAAGCCTCAATCATCGTGTTGCGTTTTTGGGCATAATCTTTTCTGACTTGGGCTAGGTGTCTTTCCAGTCGTCCTTGGCGGCAAAATCGATCCATAACCCATTGCGCTGTTGTTCCGGCATGCAGATCCACTAATTGCTTAGCCAGTGTTAATTGTTCGATCACCGCGGAGGGAGCAACGCACCAACCTAGGCGCAGTCCTGGAAAGAGTATTTTGGAGAAGGTACTTAGATATAGAACATGATCGTACTGATCCAGGGCTTTTAAGGGACGGGGTGGCTCTCCTTCGTAGTAGAGTTCACCGTAGGGATCATCCTCCAAGATGGGAACGTGATAACGGTAGGCGAGTTGCAAAAGCGCATGGCGTCGCTTTGGACTAAGAGAAATTCCGGATGGGTTTTGGAAGGTAGGAAGCGTATAGATAAGCTTAGGCCGATGGCGGGAGAGGATCTGTTCGAGCATATCAATGCGCAGGCCTTCTTCGTCCATAGGGATGCTCACGACTCGGGCTCCGGCGGCCTGGAAAACACTGATAGCCCCTAGGTAAGTCGGTTCTTCTACGACAACGGTGTCACCTGGTTCGAGAAAAACTCTCGCCACAAGGTCGAGCCCCTGTTGGGACCCTGAAAGAATCAGGATATTTTCCGGTTTTGTTTGGATGCCTCGTGAGCGCATAAACTCGGAAAGGTACTCGCGCAACGGATAGTGACCTGCCGTCGAACTATATTCAAAAGCCTGCCACTTATCGTTCTGCGTAAGCTCGGAAAAGATCTGTTCAAAGGCTTGGGCCGGATAGGAAACATAAGCGGGCACGCCCGCAGCAAAAGAGATGATGTCCTCGCTTACGATTTGCTCAAGGACACTGTTTAAAACCGGGTTGTACATTTGAGCGGAGAGTCTATTGTAAAAATCCTTCCACACCAGGGGCTGGACGTCTGGAAAGGGTGTATGGGTGTTTTCTTGAGAGGACAAGGGTTTAATGATGGTCCCTCTGCCGACGTGCGATTCTATGAATCCGTCGGCTTCTAGTTCTCGGTAAGCATTGACAACGGTACTCCGATTAACCCCAAGGGTTAAAGCCAGTTTTCTCTCCGGGGGGAGGCGAAATCCTGAATCCAAGACCTTAGATAAAATCAATTCGCGAATTTCGTTTCTAATTTGTAAGTAGATTGGTATTTTGCTGTTGCGGTTTACCGAGATCCTCATGCCATTGTTCACGCCCATCCGATTTATTCACGTCTAACATGCCCACCTCTGTAACTTGCCTGGAACTTACCTGGGGGTGTGCTGCTGGCGGGTTACTGTATCGTAAAGATTCGGCCTAACCGTCGAATTCCCTCTTTAATTTGCGCGGATGATGAGTTGGAAAAATTCAAGCGCAACGTATTATTCCCACCCCCGTTGGCATAAAAAGGCACACCCGGGACATAGGCTACTTTGGCCTCGACAGCCTGCCGCAAAAGGCTAACGCTGTCCAATGGGTCTGCCAGTGTCACCCAGACAAACATTCCGCCTTCTGGTTCTGTCCAATGGATCTGAGCGGGAAAGTTTGCCCTCATTTCTGCCAACATGAGATCACGACGGGACTTATATTCGGAACGCAGAGCATCAAGGTGCTTCTGCACGTCAAAATTCTCCAGGTAGTAGTGGGTGGCCCGCTGCAGAATGGTACCGGTGTGCAGATCCGTTCCTTGTTTCGCAAGTACTAGCTTAGCCACCATTTCCTCGCTGGCTACGACCCAACCGAGGCGCAATCCGGGAGCGACGGTCTTCGAAAATGTTCCCAGGTATATCACTCTTTCCTCTTTGTCAAAGGATTTTATAGGAGGGAGACTTGAACCGCTATAACGAAGTTCCCCGTAAGGGTCATCCTCAATGAGCGGTATATTATATTGGCTGAGAACGCTGGCTATTTCCTGGCGCCTGCGCGTGCTAAACGTGATACCGGTAGGGTTTTTAAACGTGGGAGTAAGGTAAATCATTTTGGGGTGGTACTGCTTAATAGCATATTCCAAAGCTTCAATGTCAATCCCTTCGGAATCCATGGGAACCGTGGCAAAACGGGCTTGGTAACTACGAAAGGTTTGGAGGGCTCCAAGGTAAGTCGGATCTTCCACAATGATAAAGTCCCCAGGGTTGATAAAGAGTTTGGTTAAAAGATCCAATCCTTGCTGCGACCCGTTCGTGAGCAGGATATTATCCGGTCCGACGTCAATCCCTTTTTTCTTCATATTAGCAGCAATGTTTACCCTTAGAGGCAGAAACCCCTCAGTGGTGCTGTATTGCAGTACGGACGGATCGCCCGCGCCTAAGACCTGAGCGTAGGACTCCCGTATTTCTGCCAAGGGAAAAAGCTCCGGGGCCGGTAATCCGCCAGCAAAGGAAATGACCTCTGGCTGTTCCGTGACTTTAAGGATTTCCCGAATCGCCGAACTCTCCATATAACTGACTCTTTCTGCAAAAACATAGCTCATGCAAGATTCCTCTCTTTCTAAAACTTTCATGCCAATTATAAAAACATTGCTCAAACCAGACAACATCCAATTGGATGATGATTAATGCCAACCAATTTGTGCCAGGAACTCATTACTCCCCCCGCCTATAGCAAGGCCAGGAGCATCAAGCTCCTAGCTTTATAGCATCCCACGTTGGAGACCAAAACGCAGATAAAAGGCTCCCACCGTCAAAAGCATCAGAATACTCGTCGCCACATAATCCTTCAGGCGTAACACCCTGCGCTCGGTTTCTTGAAGTATCCGGGTATACCCTAAGCCTCTATTCAGTATGGCCATGGCCAAACTATCCGCCATTAAAATTGCACCGTTCAGCAAGGGAACGATTAGCGGAAGGTACTCCCGGACTTTTCGGACAATCCCCCGACCCCGAAACTGGGCCCCCCAAGCCCTCTGCGCCTCCAAAATCCTCTGCCGCTTCCGATCAAGCGTCGGAATGAAGCGCAAGACTGTAATGATTTTCCAGTTCATCTTAGTTAAAGGCTCTTGAAATAAGAAGCCCCGCACCACGTTCAGGGTGGTGCGAGGAACATGTAAATGATGT
>JAJZPA010000145.1 GCA_021811425.1 Bacillota bacterium
AAACGCGGGCGATAAAGGCCAGAAAAGGTCGGCAAAGGCTAAAGAAAACTCGGCTGGCGCTGCGAACATCCCCGAGAATCCACAGTGCGGATTCTCGCCGAAGCCGCAACCACAAAAGGTACTGCGGCGGCGTAGGATGTGGGATGTTCAGCGAAGACAGCGACGCAAGTTTTCTTATGCGCCGTGAAATTACTTTCTGAATAGCTAAGAAAGACCGAGAAAGGACAAGTTAAGATGCGTACTCCCAGTTTGATGGCAGAACTTTATAAGCCGTTACACACGTTCAACCTGGAATTAAAACTTTCTTTGGCCGTAGGAGAAACTCTGGGGATTCTTGGTCCTTCCGGCGCAGGCAAAAGTATGACGCTGCAGATGCTCGCCGGTCTGGTGAGGCCGGAGCGAGGAAGAATTCACTTGGGGGAGCGCTGTCTGTTTGATTCAGAGCGTCATATTAACAGTGTTCCCCAAAAACGACGCATCGGCTATGTTTTTCAGGATTACGCCCTGTTTCCCCATCTGACGGTGGCGGCCAATATTGCCTACGGCCTGCCCAAGGCCATTCGAAGGGCGGAGCGTAAACATCGCGTCCAGGATTTTCTGACTGAAATTCGTCTGGAAGACTACGCCAGCCGTTATCCTTCTCAATTATCCGGCGGACAGCAACAGCGCGTAGCCCTAGCTCGGGCTTTGGCTGCAGAACCCGAGCTGCTTCTATTGGATGAGCCCTTTTCGGCGCTGGATTGGGAGCTGCGTTCAGATCTGGAACAAACACTCCTGCGCTTTCGGAACTCACGCAAGATTCCTTTTATTTTGGTAACCCACAATCTGGAAGAGGCTTACCGTTTGTGCGACCGTCTGGCCATCTTCGAAAAAGGAAACATTCTGCAACAAGGGGCGAAGGAAGAACTCCTGCGTTCGCCGCAGGGCCTTCAGGCAGCACGGAAATTGGGGGTGCGCAATCTCTGGTCTGCTCAGATCAGGCTGCGGCAGGGCGAGGGTGGCAGTGTCTGGGTCCCGGCACTCGCTCAGGAACTGTGGGTTGCACAGTTACCGGATCGGGTGCTGTCTTCTCAAATCTGGGTGGGAATTCGTCCGATCAATGCAACGCTTCTGCCCTTTCCGGCGAACGGACAAAAAAATGTCTTCCCCATAAGCATCGTCCAGCGTGTTCACGGCGTTCAGTCCGATACCGTCACGGTCAAAATCCCGCCTGATGCTCAGCCCACTTTGACCCAATCTGAGGCTGAAAGAGAAACGCTAACTTTTCGCAGCAGCGGAGTCGCCGGTTCCCATGGATTCGTGGAAATCGAAGTGCCCAGTGGGCATCTCTCAGAGCGCTCCTTGGAGAACATGCACTATCTTTATTTGCCTCCGGACAGACTTCTGGGCTTAGCCGTCGATTAGATTCAATCCGCGGAAACAAACATGCCTTCACATCTTCAGATTGACCAGGTTGCAGATTGACCAGGTTGCGCAGTAGCTCATTGAAGAAGAATGGCCATATTACAAGAGCTTCATTTTCTTCGCCGCATCCATCAACTCCTGGCGAAAATCCGGATGGGCAATCGCGATAAGTTCCTGCGTTCGTTGTTTCGCCGATTTGCCACGCAATTGGGCCACCCCATACTCTGTGACGACATAGTTAATATCGTTTTTACTGGTTGTCACAGCAGTTCCAGGTGTCAAAGCGGGCACAATTCTGGAGATTGTCCCATTTTTGGCTGTCGCGGGTAGGACAATAAAGGATTTTCCACCTTGTGAACGATTACCCGCTCGCACAAAATCCGCCTGCCCGCCTGTCCCCGAATAAGGCTGCGAGCCAAGGCTTTCCGAACCGCATTGGCCGAGAAAATCAACCTGCATCGTCGCATTGATCGAAATCAATTTATCGTTTTGCCCTGCTAAGAATGGGTCATTCGTAAAATTTACCGGATGCATTTCCAGAGCAGGGTTTCGATCCATGAATTGATAGAGTTTCTTTGAGCCCAGAGCGAAGGTAGCCAGTATTTTTCCCGGGTGGTAGTTCTTCTTCTTATTCGTCACCGCTCCGCTTTCAATCAGGGTGAGAATACCATCACCCACCATCTCCGTATGAATCCCTAAATCATGCTTATGTGTCAGCTGCATAACAACCGCATCGGGAATTCCACCGTAGCCAATTTGCAAGGTTGAACCGTCTTCGATCAACTCGGCGACATAGCGACCAATGGCCTCCTGTACCGCCCCGATCTTCGGCAAACCCACTTCTAAAACAGGGTCACTGCTCTCCACCAAGGCCGCAACCTGAGAAATGTGGACATGGCAGTTGCCATAAGCGAAGGGAACGTTTGGATTGACCTCCAACACCACCGCCCGTGCTCTGGCTATGGCTGCCATTGTATAATCTGCAGCTAAACTGATCGCGAAATATCCGTGCTTGTCCATCGGGGAAGCCATTGTGAAGACGACATCAGCAGGAATGTACCGGCGTGTGATGAGGTCTGGGATTTCCGAAAAATAGTTGGGAATATAATCTACCCAACCTTCCTTGCCTCCCGGGCGTGAAGGGGAACCAAAAAACAAAGCCATGTGCCGAACATGTTCAACGGTTTCGGGATCAAAATAGCCATAGGCTCGCAGTGGCAAGATCTGAGCAACTTTAACGTCGCGGAATTCCCGTCGCTGCTCTGATAAGGCCGTGAGCAAGGCGGGAGGCTCTCCCACCCCTGTCGGAACAATGATCATGTCCCCGTCGTGCACCGCTTTAATCGCTTCTTCAGGATGAACGAGTTTTTTCTTGTACAGTTCCTGGATTGACATGGCACATCCCCCTACACAGCAATTTACTCATGACATATTATTAAATTCAATATTGATAGAATCCACGGCCCGTCTTGCGTCCAAGCCAACCTGCTTTGACATATTTGCGCAGAAGCGGACAAGGGCGATATTTATCCCCTAATCCTTCATGCAGCACATCGCAAATCGCTAAAACGGTATCCAGACCGATGAGGTCTGCCAAGGCCAAGGGCCCCATGGGGTGATTCATTCCCAATTTCATGACCTCATCGATGGCTTGCGGCTCTGCAATTCCTTCATAAAGTGTCCACACCGCCTCATTGATCATAGGGATGAGGATGCGGTTGGCGACAAAGCCTGGGGCATCGTTAACTTCGACAGGCGTTTTCCCCATTTCCCGGCTTAAGGCTTCGATTTCCTGATACACAGCATCACTCGTCGCCAGACCCCGAATCACTTCGACCAGCTTCATGACGGGAACCGGGTTCATAAAATGCATCCCAATGACCTTGTCCGGTCGCCCGGTTGCTGCAGCAACTTCTGTAATTGGCAAAGAGGATGTATTCGTTGCCAAAATCGTAGGCGCTGGGCAGATCCTATCGAGCTTCTTAAAGATTTCGGTTTTAATCGCCATATTTTCTACTGCTGCCTCTATAACCAGATCCGCAGCCACTGCATCCTCCAGGGACACTGAGATCTTGATTCGGCTTAAAATATTCTCTTTCTCCGTCGCAGTGAGCTTTCCTTTGTCCACATTGCGGCTCAGGTTTTTCTCAATCGTCTGCAACCCCCGGTTGACAAACTCTTCCTTGATGTCGTTGAGAAGCACAACATATCCGGCCTGAGCGGCCACCTGAGCAATTCCGGAACCCATCTGTCCGGCTCCGACCACCATGATGGTTTTCACGTTTTGACCCCCTTCATCCATTCATCTCACACATTCAATGGCTAGCTACCTCTTTACGTATTTCCCGGCTGATGGATTTCACAATAGCGTTTATTTTTCGACAGAACGACATGGATCTCCTTCATTTATATTGTCAAAGCTGTTGCTGTCAACCGAGCCAACTTGCGGATGGCCTCAAGATTGGCCTTGCGACCTTCCGGATCACCCCATTCTCCTAATCCCGCTGCGGCTGCCAACAAGTTGCTCTTGTGCATCTCCAACAGGTGCTCCAACGTTAGACTCAAGTTGTCGGCGACCTGGGCCGTCTCCCGCAAAGCCTCTTGATGCAGATTGACACTCACGTGGTGGTTGACCCAAAATCCCACCGCCAGCACGGGAATGATCACCTTGATATCATTCAACATTTTGGGGGAAATTCCTTTTGGTACGCTGCATTGACGCATTTTTAATCAAATCTTAATCCGTTTGAGGGTATTCTTTTAGAAAAAAGAATTAAAATAACTCCAGTTCCAGAGCATCCGGTTTCCCAGTTAAGGAGGCTTTACAGCGTGTGCGGAATTTGTGGATTATTGGGTTCAAATGGTTGTGTGGAGGTTCAGCGATTACAGGACATGACAGAATCCTTGCGGCATCGTGGTCCGGATGAAGAATCCTATTATTTTGGAACTCATGTCGGCTTTGGTTTCCGGCGTCTGGCGATTGTGGATCGGGAACATGGGCACCAGCCCTTTCAGAGTGAAAACGGACATATCAAAGTTATCTTCAATGGAGAAATCTACAATTATCGTGAACTGAAAGAAAGGCTCCAAAGCCAAGGTCATCGCTTTGAGCATGGCAGCGACGGGGAGGTTATCGCTCACCTATATGAGGAAGAGGGCTTCATGTTTCCAACGAAGCTGAGGGGTACCTTTGCCATCGCCTTGTGGGATGAGCGCAAGCGCCGACTGATGCTTATAAGGGATCGCTTGGGAGTTAAGCCCCTGTATCTTCGGCTCTCCGGTGAGCACCAAGGTTTAGCTTTTGCTTCGGAACTGCGGGCTTTGCTGCTGGGGCAAGAACATCCCGAGCTCGATCGACAGGCTCTGGATGACTATCTCAGCTATCGCTACGTTCCGGCTCCATACACGATCTTTCAAGGGATTTGGAAAGTGGAACCGGGAACAGCTCTCCTTTTTCAAGTCAACCGGCATCGTATTGAGGGGCATTCGGTTCGCTATTGGAGGTTACCGGAAGAACAAATGCATCTTTCTTTCGGCGCAGCAACCCGTCAGGTGACTGAGAGTCTGGAAGAGGCGTGGCAGATTCGCTGGCCAAAAGAAGTGCCGGCAGGCTACTTTTTCAGCGGCGGCTTGGATTCAGCAGGCTTGGTGGCTCTGCATCAATCCTCCGGACAAGGGCCGGCTCGCACCTATGCACTTGGCTTTGAACAACCGCAAAAAACACAGGATTATCGTTATTACTCCGAACTGGAGCAGGCGAGACAGACTGCTCGGGTTTTACATACCCGGCATTTCGAACGTATCGTGACGCGCACCGAGGTTGAAGCCCAGCTCCCCCGAATTTTGGCAGCTATGGACGAGCCCATTGCCGACCCCACTGCGCTGCCTCTTTATTTCCTCTCCGAATTTGCGGCAGCTTCGGGAGAAAAAGTTGTGTTCTCAGGGGAAGGAGCAGACGAAGTGTTCGGGGGATACTCGGTGTATTGGGAACCCCGTGCCCACCGTCGCTTCCAATCGTTGCCAGGTTGGACACGTTCCTTGGCGCGTAGCATCTTTCCTGAGCAAACTCGCCGCTTTTCGCTCGCCTTGTCTGAACGTTATTTTGGAGTCGGAGGTTTGTTGCGTCCTGATCAAAAGAATGAACTTTACCTGCCCGGTGCTATCCCGCTGCGTTCAAGGGAAAGCAGGCATTTCTTCGGCTATGATGAACTGCAGGCTGAAGGCCGCCTCGAAGAGGAGCGTATGTTGCGCTTCGATCTCATGTCTTGGCTGCCGGAGAATACCTTGATGAAGTCGGATAAGATGAGCATGGCACACAGCATTGAAATGCGTTTGCCTTATCTTGATCATCAACTTGTGGAGCTCGGGGTAGCTCTACCGGTAGCGTACAAAGTGGAACGGGCTCAAATGAAACGTGTGCTCAGGGATGCCCTGCAGAACTATTTACCGGCTGAACTCCGGCGCAGGCCCAAAAATGGTTTCCCGGTTCCCATTACCGCCTGGCTGAATAGCGAATGGCGGGCAAACGTCCAGGAGGTCATTTTAGATCCTGGATCCCGAATAGGGGATTACCTACGGCGTGAAGGGTTACAAGCGTGGTTAAAAGGAAGATTTTCCTCTCGTTCAGCTCGCCTAGCTTGGGCTTTATTCACGCTGGAAACCTATTTATACGAGGTGGAGTCGGCCACGGGAGGATGGCAACACAAGGAAAACCGCAAGGGCATAACAAAAGCCATCAATGCTGAAAGGGTGGCCGACCAGAAGATGACCAGGAGATGATCAGTCAAGTCCCAGTTTCAGCTTCGCTGCAGCCATAACCTGTTCATTTTGCACTCGGATCACAACTTGCGCCTTTTCGTTTTCCTTTTCTACAAAGGCATACATGTACTCCACGACAACCCCTTCAGCCGCCAGCTTAGTTAGAACGCCCGCTAAGCCTCCCACCTGATCCGGAACTCGAAGTACCCAAACCGGAGTCAAGTTAACCACATACTCGCGAACACGCATGGCTTCAGCAACCTTTTCCGGCTCATCCACCACCATGCGCAGTACCCCATAATCCTTGGTGTCCGCCAACGACAAGGCCCGAATATTGACATTCAGTTCCATCAAAAGGTTGAGCACTTCCGCTAAGCGTCCTTTCGTGTTTTCCAGGAAAATCGAAAGTTGAAACATATTTTTTCCCCCTTAACCCTTGCGCTTATCCAGAACTCGTTTGGCTTTACCTTCGCTGCGCGGGATGCTCTTCGGTTCAACCAAGCGCACCCGCACCGAGATACCGGTAATCTCCTCGATCCGCCGCTGTACCCGGCTTTGCAGAGCCTCAAGCTCGCGCACCTCATCAACGAAGCTCCGGGAATTGACCTCGACTTGGACTTCCAACTGATCGAGGCTTCCAACCCGTTCGACAACCAGCATATAATGCGGTTCAACACCACCCACCGAAAGGATCGCCTCTTCGATCTGGCTAGGGAAGACATTCACACCACGAATGATCAGCATGTCATCCACTCTGGCCGAGACTCTATCCATCGTCCAGCCTGTATGACCACAGCTGCACTTGCCATAGCGCAAGGTTGTTAAATCCTTGGTGCGGTAACGCAGAACCGGAAACGCTTCCTTATCAATGCTTGTGATCACCAGCTCTCCCTTTACACCTTCTGGGCAGGGTTTGCCCTCTGCATCGAGAATTTCCGGATAAAAATGCTCATCAATGTGGAGCCCCTGATGCTCTGAACATTCCATCGAGACCCCTGGGCCCATAATCTCACTCAAACCATAAATATCGTAGGCTTCGATTCCCAAGCGCTGTTCAATCTCTTCGCGCATGCCCTCAGTCCAAGGCTCTGCTCCAAAAACCCCTTTACGCAGGCGCAGCTCATTCCGAGCAATTCCCGTTTCCTCAAGGCTCTCAGCCAAGAAAAGGGCATAGGAAGGCGTACAGGCCAGCACCGTCGTGCCAAAATCTTGCATCAGCATCAGCTGGCGCTGGGTATTCCCACCAGAGATCGGAACCGTCAATGCGCCTAACACTTCTGAACCATAGTGCAGCCCCATCCCCCCAGTGAAGAGGCCATAGCCATAGGCTATCTGGATCACATCCTGGTTGGAGATACCGGCCCGACGCAGTCCGTCAGCAACAATGTCGGCCCAAAGTTCAATATCATGCTGCGTATACCCGACAACCGTCGGTTTTCCCGTGGTGCCGGAGGATGCATGTAGACGGACAATCTTTTCTTGTGGTTCAGCAAAGAGCCCGAACGGGTAATTCAGCCGCAGATCCTCCTTGCTCGTGAGGGGTAATCGCTGAAAATCCTCCAGGCTCTGAATATCACCGGCCTGTTTAATTTCTATGTCGGCTAGCCGTTCTTGATAATAGGGAATGGTCAAAACACGCGCAACCGTTTTTTGGAGGCCTTGAAGGAGCCACTTTTCTTCCTGCTTCATTTTTATATCCGTTCCTCCCTATCTGCTGTATAACAGTTTGTTTCAGCATAGTATTTATCTAAATTGCTGTCAAGGAGAAACATTTTTAACCATTTTAGCATGATTCTTTTGTACCAGAGAATAGATCAGTTCGACACGAACCATCGAAGCTGTATAATTAGGAGCAGATGCATTTTTAAAGGAGCAAACGCCATGCCCTATTCCTCAAAGTCCGCAAGATCGCTTCCTGGTTCTCCAACCTTT
>JAJZPA010000146.1 GCA_021811425.1 Bacillota bacterium
AACTATCTGCCCGATCTCGACCTGGCTATAAAGGGCGCGCGCCAGCGGCTTGTTTTCCATCACGAGGATATCATACTCACGGGCCAGTTCCCGGATCCGTTTGGCCACCTCATCTTGACCCTTCGCCACCACATAGGGGGCAGATTTTTCTTTCGGTTCATACCGCAAAGCCACCGCATAGTGCGTCGGGTTGGTCACCACCACATCCGCCTGTTTCAAATCCTGCATCATCCGGCGCATGGCGATGGCCCGCTGTCTCTTCTTTATTTCGGAACGCAACTGCGGATTCCCTTCTGTCTGTTTAAATTCTTCCTTTAATTCCTCCTGCGACATGCGCAAATTCTTTTCAAATTCCCACCACTGGTAGAGAAAATCGACTACCGCCAAAACCAAGAAAGCAATCGCGATCCGCCAGCCCAAGTCCAGAATGGCCTGGCCCAGGAATACCGCCCCTTGCCCAACACTGAGTTGCTGCAAAGCCGGGAACACGCGAAAATTATCCCGAATGCTCGCGTAGAGGAAATACCCAATCAGAATAACCTTGAACAGCGACTTCGCTAGCTCGACCCAGGCCCTCACCCCGAACATCCGCTTCAAGCCATTCATCGGATTCATCCGTGAAAGATCAGGCTTTAAGGGCTCCAGGGTAAACAAGGAGCGCACCTGCAGGTAGTTCCCGGCCACCCCGATGAGAATCGCCACCCCGAAAATCGGCGCAATGATCTGCAGCGAAAACCAAAGCAGATTGAGCATGAGACTCGCCACAGTTCGCCCTGTCCAATCTGTCGGCAGCCCCCAAACATAGGGAAATAGACTTTGCATCCGCCCAAGCATCGCTGGAAGCCAAAACTTCAGTACCGCCACAAACCCGAGCAACATCAAGGCCGATACCAATTCTTGGCTTTTCAGAACCTGCCCTTTTTTGCGCGCTTCCTGTCTGCGTTTGGGTGTGGCGGGAAACTGCTTCTCACTCACCCTTCCACCCCCGGTACAGCTCTAAAATCCAGGACATACTCTGATTAAACAAATGCGAGATCGACTCCCCAAAGAGGGGAACCGCCATCAGCAAGAGCACAAAACCGAAGATAATCTTGACCCCGAAGACGATGGAAAACACATTGAGTTGGGGCACCGTTCGTGACAAAAGCCCCACGCCCAAATCCGCCAAAACCAGCGCCCCAAACACCGGCAGGGCCAACTGAACCGATAAAGCAAAGATATGGCTCACCAATCCGGTATAAAAAGCGATCCCCATCGGCAAAGCCGACGGGTTAATCGGAACATAGGCATAACTCTTGACCAAGGCTGCGATCAGATAATGATGGGCATTGGTCGCCAATAGAAGCATCGTAGCTAAGACCAGTTGAAAATTACCCATCATCGGGCTCTGCATTCCATACACCGGATCGAGCGAATTCCCCATCGTAAAGCCCATCTGGAAATCAATCAACTGACCCGCTCCTTCCAGAATCGCCGTAAGGGCATAGACCACGAACCCGATCACTAACCCCACTAAAACCTCTTTCACCAGAATCCCCACATAGGGCAAAAGCTCCTGGGGGATATTCGGCTGAGAACCCAGCGCCAGCGGATAAAGCAGGATTGAAATGCTCACCGCCAACCCCAGCTTCACAAGCCCAGGCACCCCGCGCGCCCCAAACACCGGAGCCAGCATCACCATCCCCGCCCAGCGCGATAAAACCAACAAAAACAAAGCGATATTCCATTGTAAAATTTGCGCGAGCGACATATCATGCACCCCATCCCTCCGACCATGCCTAGAACCTCGCGAACGTCCCCAACTGACTCAGGAGATTCGTCGTATACGCCGTCAGCACATTGAGCATCCACGGCCCGAGAAGCAGCATCACCACCACGATGGCCAGGATCTTAGGGATGAAGGCCAGGGTTTGCTCCTGGATCTGGGTCATCGCTTGAAAGACGCTCACCACAAGCCCGACTAAAAGCCCGATCCCGAGAATCGGCCCACCGACCAGCAGTGCGGTTCCCAAGGCTTCTTTCGCCAAATATAGCACTTGGTTTTGGCTCATAAACCGTCCCCCTTGTCTTTTGCTTTAGCGGAAGCTGGTCACTAGAGACTGCACCACCAGGTGCCAGCCATCGGCCAGGACGAACAGCAGCAGTTTGAAAGGCAGCGAGATCATCATCGGCGGGAGCATCATCATCCCCATAGACATCAATGTGCTCGAGACAATCATATCAATGACCATAAAGGGGATAAAGACAGCAAATCCCATTTGAAACGCCGTCTTTAATTCACTAATAATAAATGAAGGAATGAGGACATAAGTGGGAATATCCCGATAGGTTTTTGGCTTGTCCATTTTGGCCAAGCTCACGAAAAGCTGCAAATCCTTTTCCCGCGTCTGCTTGAACATGAAGGTACGCATGGGTTCTTCTGCCTGAGTTAAGGCCTCGCTCTGGCTGATCTGGCTATTCAGATACGGTTGCAGAGCCTTGGTATTTACTTCATTCCAGGTCGGAGCCATCACAAAGAAGGTGAGAAAAAGGGATAGTCCGATGAGCACCTGGTTCGGGGGAAGCTGCTGGGTTCCCAAGGCATTGCGCACAAAAGACAGCACAACAATGATCCGCGTAAAGGAGGTCATCAAAACCAAAATTGCCGGCGCGATGGACAACACCGTCAGCAAGAGCAGCAGCTGCAGAGAGGTCGTCAACTGTTGTCCCGCTGTGTTTCCCAAATCGAGCGTCAAGCCCGCAGCAACCACCGTTTTGGCCGGAAGAAGGAAAAAAGCTCCGAAACTCAAGGCCAGTAACCCCTGCCAACGACCCATGATGCGGCGGTTCATCGATCCACCTCCTTGAGGTAGTTGGCTAATTCTTTAGCAAACGCCTTGCGATTCCCCGGCCTGTCCCTACGTCGAAGTCGAGACAGAACCCCCTCCACCCGTTCGGTCGGTCGATGCGTGATTTCATCAAGAATTTCAGCGGCTAAATCCGGATCCTCTATTTCCTGGAGTTTAGTAAGATAGTGATCAGAACCAGCCAAAACTTGTAGTTTTCCAGCCACTTCCACTAAATAGAGCACCTGCTGGCCCCCTAACAGCTGACGATCCAGCACCCGAGCCCAGGGGGCACTCATTCCGCGCAGGGCGGAACGGTTTATACGCCGAATCATCCATAAGGCAACCCCCAGGATGAGAAGAAAGATAATTAGCGTGCCGACAAGCCCCCACCAGGAGAAGGGCGCATTCACAGCGGTTCCCGTAGCCGCAGCAGCAAACGGTTGGTCTTCAATACTTGTGGACATTTTACTTCAGCGCCTTTGTCACAGCCTCGATCACCCGTTCTGCTTGGAACGGTTTCACCACAAAATCCTTCGCCCCCGATTGAATCGCCTCGATAACCATCGCCTGTTGACCCATCGCACTGCACATGATAATGCGCGCCTGAGAATCCCGTTTGCGGATCTCTTTCACCGCCTGCAGCCCATCCATCTCTGGCATCGTGATATCCATAATGGTGAGGTTCGGCTTCAGATCCATGTACTTATCCACGGATGACGCTCCGTTCTCTGCCTCCCCCACAACCGTATAACCATTCTTGGTCAGAATGTCCTTCAACATCATGCGCATGAATGCAGCATCATCGACGATCATTACGCTAGCTCCCACAATTCATCCTCCTTAATACTCATGGTACTCAATTTTAAGTAAACATTTTCCTTTGACCATTAGCCAATGCTTTGCATGCGTTCGGCTGGGTGAACAATGTCTGTGATCCGGATCCCAAAGGTCTCGTTAATAACAACCACTTCACACTTGGCAATGAGCTTGCCATTGACAATCATGTCTACCGGCTCTCCTGCCAGGCGGTCCAACTCAATCACTGAGCCGGGACCCATTTCCAGGATTTCCTTAATGGTCTTTTTAGCTTTTCCTAACTCTACGCTCACCTGGAGCGGAACATCCAAAATAAGCCCGAGATTCGTTGGCTGACCGGAAACTTGCCCTGATTGAAGCGGAGCAAACTGAACCGGTTGGACGGATGTGGGCTGGCGTACCCCGTACATAGCTCCTCCGTGCGGCGGCGTTCCCGGCGGATAAGCTCCGTTCGACGGTGCTCCATAGACTGGAGTTCCACCGTTTCCGATGCCGTAATCAAGTCCTGGAATATTCGGCATTCCGGCTCCCCCGGAAGACGCGTCATTCTGACCTGCCCAACCCGTTTTAGCACTCATATTTAGACTGGCCACTGCAGAACTTGCCCCTTCTCCAAGACTAGACCGCTGCTCGGCGCCGAGTTCTGCCGCTGCCGCCACCGGAGCTGAACCGACCCCGCCCAGGAGTTTCGCAACCATCCCTTTGGCGACTGATAGGGGAACAACCTGAATCAGAATACTGTCAATCACCGTTCCGACGACCATCCGAAAGGAGATGCGCACCAACGGCTCGTCCGCATTCAGCAAGCCCACCAAAACATTTTGTTCCTCAGCCAAATTATTCAACACCAGATTGGGCGGAGTAATATCGACCAGCGAATGAAACATGGTCGACATCGAGGTGGCCGCCGAACCCATCATCTGATTCATCGCTTCAGAAATCCCACTGATTTGCAGTTCATTCAGTTCGGAGGATGGATTCGTTCCATCCCCACCCATCATGAGATCCACAATCACCGCCCCGTCACGCTGGGATAGGATCAGCAGGTTTGACCCTTTAATTCCCGCTTTATATTTAACATCCACAATCACCGATGGAATCGGATAATCCTCCCGAATCTGCTCGACTGACGTCAGATCCACTCTGGGTGTCGTAATCTCGACTTTTCTGCCCAATAAAAGGGACAAGGTCGTGGCCGCCGTCCCCATGGAGATATTCGCAATCTCTCCGATGGCATCCTTTTCCATATCACCAAATTCTGCACCCGCTGTCTCCGCGACCGCAGGCGGATCCGGTTCAAATGTCCCCCGAAGCAGCGCATCGATCTCTTCCTGAGAGAGCATCCCGTTACCCATCTTGATCCCTTCCTTCCTCGACGATGTCCGTGAGTTTTATCGCGAGATGTTCTCCATGCAGCCCGGGAACCCCTCGAAACTTCATAAAGTTACCCACATAGACGGGTAAGGCTGACTTGACCCCTTGATTCAACGGAATCACATCCCCTGGAGTCAAATCCAGAAGTTCCCGCACCGCAATCTCCGCTTGGCCGAGAAAGGCCGTTAAATCCACTTTCGCCCATTCGATCTTGCGGCGGATGGCCTCCGTCTGCTCCGGTGAAGTCGTTTTGGCCTGAGTCGAAAAAAGAAAATACGTGCTCAATTTGTCCAGGATGGGTTCCAATACCAAAAATGGCAAGCAGACATTGATCATGCCCATGGTCTCCCCAATCTTGATTTCCAACGTCACCAGGACAATCATTTCATTAGGCGCTACAATCTGCGTAAATTGGGGGTTGGTCTCTAAAGCCACAAATTGAGGATTGAGTTTATACACTTCATCCCAGGCTTCACCAAAGAGCGAAATCATCTGGGAGATGCGTCGTTCCACAATGGTACGCTCGATCTCCGTCAAGTCCCGGTTTTTCTCCGTCCCTTGGCCCAACCCTCCTAACAGTCGATCGATGATCGTAAAGACCAAGGAGGGACTGATTTCCAAAAGCAGAGTTCCCTCTAACGGTTCTAACGTATAAATCCCCAAAATCGTGGGATTGGGCAGCGAGCAAATGAACTCATCATAGGTAATCTGCTCGATGGAAAGAACGCGGGTTTCAATCACCGAATGGAGGTGGGCGGAAAAGTAGGTTGTCAAAGCCCGGCAGAAATTATCATGAATATTTTGCAGCGAATGAATCTGATCTTTGGAAAACTTATTCGGCCTTTTAAAATCATAAACACGGATTTTCTTTTGTGTCTTCGTGGTCTTGATTTCCTCTGCGTCGACTTGTCCCTCCGAAAGGGCATTGAGCAGAGCATCAATTTCCGCTTGGGACAAGACATCACCCATCGAATCCCCCCTTTCGCCGAGCCTCTTCTCAGTGCTCGCTCCTATTGATAGATAAACGATAAGAAAAGCACATTTTGAATCTTGCCATCAGCCACGACGTTCAACTGCTTCAATAGTTCCTGACGCAGCTTTTCTCGGGCCTCCAGCGTTTGAACATCCGTGAGCGTCTTATTGGAAAGGACATTATTGACCTTATCCTTTAAAAACGCATCCTTCGCTTTTAAAGAAGCTTCAGCCTTCACATCCGTTGCTTCCAGGCTAATCGACGTTTTCAGATAGGCCCCGCCCTGAAGATTCACCATAAAATCTCCAATCGGCACGATCGGGCCTGGTTCTTTCGCCTTTGCCAGAACCACCACCGGCGCAGTCCCCGCCGTCTTGAAAATGAACTTTTGGGCAGCCAGGGTTCCCCCCACCCCAAGACCGACACAGACCACTCCGATCGCGACGGTGATAATGATGCTCTTACGAATCATTCCCTTGTCTCTCCTCTGATTCCAAATACTCTGGATGACAGCGCCTCCTGAAATGAGTGATCCGTTCGAGCAACTCACTTGGAATCTCTGTCACCACATATTTATTTCCACCCGTCAGCGTCAGCACGGTGTCCGGGGTTGTTTCCATCGTTTCGATCAAATCCGGATTCAGATAAAAGGTCTTTCCATTCAACCGGGTCACGACAATCAATCGGGTTCACCCCTATTCGATATTTGATGTTCGTGGTTCGTGGTTCGTGGTTCGTGGTTCGCAATCCTGAGGTAGACACGGGGACGGTTCTCCTGTCTACTGTCCATGTTTGATGTTCGTGGTTCACAATCTGTAGGCGCTGATAAAGCACCTGCCCCGTCTCATCCAAAACCTTTTGCTCCTGCCGCAAGGCTTCGCGTTCAAAGACCTCCCGCTGTTTTTCCTTGAGTCGCTTCAGCTTCTCCACTTCACGATGGGCCTCGATGACGGCCAGGCGCGCTTTCTCCTGGCATTCGGTCTGTGCCAACAGCTCCTGTTCCCGGATTTTTAGGATCGCAACCATTTTCTCCGTATAGGCCCTCCAGAGGCTTAAGTATTCCGGCTCTCGGCTTCCTGCCTCGCGTTGGCCATGTAATGCCTCCTGCCAGGATCCCTGCTGCACATCCCTCTCCTTCAGACAGGCAAGATAGCGTTCAGTTTCTTGCGCCAACTGGATGCGAGCTTGATCCAGGACCTGCTCAGCCAAGCGCAGGCTGGCTTCTAAACGAAAACGAAAGCGAGACATATGCTACTCTCCCATCGCCACCGGCTGAGCGACAGTTTGTCGTTCAGCGGCAGCATCCGTTTATTCCTCCTCAGCCTCAGGAAGAAAATATCCCCCGCAGTCCCTGTAAGGTTTCCTCAAAGCCCGAAGCTTCTTCCACCGCTTGCCGGAGAAAAGCGCGTATCCCCTCCAAATGGCTTAAAGCAGCATCAATGCGCGGGTTGCTCCCTTGGACATAGGCTCCGATGTCGATCAGATCCTTGGCATTCTGATAAACCGCCAGATACTCCCTGAGCCTCCCCGCCAATTCCTTGTGCTCAGAATTTATGACATCAGACATCACCCGGCTCACCGACTGTAACACGTCAATCGAAGGATAATGGTTCTGCACCGCCAGTTCTCGCGTCAGGACAATATGCCCGTCCAGAATCCCGCGCACCGCGTCGGCAATCGGTTCATTGTGATCATCCCCATCCACCAACACCGTGTAAATGCCTGTGATGCTGCCTTTTTCCGACATGCCGGAGCGTTCTAAGAGCTTGGGCAAGAGCGCAAACACCGAGGGAGGATAACCCCGCGTGGCCGGTGGCTCTCCGGCAGTCAGGCCCACCTCACGCTGAGCCATCGCAAACCGGGTGATAGAATCCATCATAAGTAGGACATCCTGCCCCTGGTCCCGGAAATACTCCGCTATAGCCGTCGCCGTAAAGGCCGCCTTCAAACGTACGAGTGCAGGTTGATCCGAGGTCGCCACGACGACAACGGAGCGTTTTATTCCCTCAGACCCTAAATCTTTCTCCACAAACTCCCGCAGTTCCCGCCCCCGTTCGCCGACCAGGGCGATCACATTGACCGAGGCA
>JAJZPA010000147.1 GCA_021811425.1 Bacillota bacterium
ATGCGGTTGAACATTATATGGCGAAATTGGTGTCAGCCGGGTATAAGGTAGCCATATGTGAGCAAGTCGAAGACCCTAAGCAGGCTAAAGGGATTGTCAAGCGGGAAATCATTCGCATTGTTTCCCCAGGGACATTGACCGAAAACCTCCCTGAGGAACAGGATAACTACCTGGCCAGTGTTTTCTATGATGCACAATGGGGATTGGCTTTTTTGGATGTGGCTTCCGGCGAGTTTGCCATGTTTCAAACCCGCGCTCTGGAGCAGCTGCAAGCTGAACTCGCTCGCATCCATCCGGCTGAACTTCTGCTGCCAAGGGATTTAAGGGCACGATCTCAAGCCTGGCAAGGGTATTACTTAACAGAACGGGCCCGTGCCGATTTTCTCGGAGTGGAGGCTCTCGCTGAGCGTTTCCCCGCGCAAGCTGCTCTTTTTCTAGAGTACCCTGCCGCTGGTCAAGCGGCTAACGCGCTCTGGCGCTACTTTGAGGAAAATATGCCGGGTGTGAATCCCAGTCACATCCTCGAGATTAAAGTGCACCGTCAGGGGGAATGGATGGACCTCGATCCCTGGACGCGGCGCAACCTGGAACTGACAGAGGGGATGCGTGGCAAAACACGTAAAGGGACGCTCCTGGCGGTTCTGGATCGAACAAAAACGGCTGGCGGAACCCGGCTCCTGCGCCACTGGGTAGAACAGCCACTCCTTTCAAGAACAAAAATCAACCGGCGTTTGGATGCGGTCACAGCCCTCGTCGAGGATGGGTTTCTCAGGGGAGACTTGCAGGGACGTCTGGCTAAAGTATATGATGCCAAACGTTTAATGGGAAAGATCGCCTATGGAAATGCGAATGCCAGGGATATGCTGGCTCTTGCCCAAACCTTAAAATCCGTTCCCCAGTTGCAGGAGGTACTACAGGAAAGCGGTGCTGTCCCGCTGCAATCCTATCTAAAATATTCGCCTGCTATCCCTGTTCTGGCCGAAAACTTGGAAAACGCGTTGAACCCTGAAGCTCCACTTGGAATCAAGGACGGGAACTTGATTCAACGCGGATATTCCTCTGAAGTTGATAGCCTGAGGGAAGTGGCTTCAGGCGGCCGGGGTTGGGTGGCTGCTTTGGAAAGCAGCGAACGGGAACGGACAGGGATCCGTTCACTCAAAGTGGGATACAATAGGGTCTTTGGTTATTACATTGAGATTACGCATGCGAATGCCCATCTCGTGCCCAGCGATTATCTGCGTAAACAAACCTTAGCCAATGCAGAGCGGTTTGTCACGCCTGAACTTAAGGCCTATGAGGAGAAGATCCTAACGGCGGAAAACCGGCTCAAAGAATTGGAGTATCAGATCTTTCTGGAATTGAGGGAGGAAGCGCGCCAGGCAACCACAGAAATATTGAGGCTTGCTCAGGAACTTGCTGAAATTGATGTTCTAGCAGGATTAGCCGAGACGGCGGTGCGTCATGATTATGTGCGCCCTGAACTGAACGAGCGGGGAGAACTTCAAATCAGCGAGGGGCGGCATCCGGTGGTGGAGGAGATGCTGGAGTCTGCGACCTTTGTTCCCAATGATACCGTGCTCACCCGAAAAAAACATCTGGGGATTATCACAGGTCCGAACATGGCGGGTAAATCAACCTACATGCGTCAAGTCGCGCTCATCACGCTGATGGCGCACGTGGGATCCTTTGTCCCAGCCAAGAAAGCGGATATTTCTTTGGTTGATCGGATCTTCACCCGTGTGGGGGCTTCTGATGATTTGGCTTCCGGACAAAGCACCTTCATGGTGGAAATGCAGGAGGTCGCCCAGATTCTCAAAAAAGCCACACCTAACAGCTTGGTGATTCTGGATGAGGTCGGGAGGGGAACAGCCACCTTTGATGGGTTAAGTATCGCCTGGGCAGTTGCCGAATATTTATTGAAAAACCCGGCCTTACAGCCGAAGACTCTGTTTGCCACTCACTATCATGAACTCACACAGCTTGAAGCGTTTCCTGGGGCTTTTAACCTACATGTGAGTGTGCGTGAACATGGGGAGGAGATCATTTTTTTGCATAAGATTCTCCCCGGAAAAGCGGATCGAAGTTACGGCATTCAAGTCGCTCGCCTAGCAGGGGTTCCAGGGGATTTGCTGCAACGGGCTAAAGGCTTGCTACAGGAATTGGAAAGTTCCTCTGGTCATACCCAAGAGTTGTTGCAGTCCAAACCGGCCACTCAATTAGCTCTTTTTGATGAACCGGAGCTTCATCCGCTCTTGAGCGAGATTGCGGATCTCGACGTGGAAGACATGAGCCCTCGCCAAGCATTGGATTACTTATTTGAGCTGAGGGAACGATTAAGGGTTTCAGAAGTGATGTGAAGGGGGTTAGGGAATGAGCCAAGTTGGGATTGATGTGGGGGGGACTTTTACCGATGCGGTTCTGCTCACAGAGGGTATCATCGCCAAAAAGACCAAAGTGCCGACTCAGGAAAACCTGCTGCTGACCCTACTCAATGCCCTGGATCAACTCGATGTAGCAGGCAAAGAATTGGAGCATATCACCGTGAGCACAACCCTTGTGACGAACGGAATTCTACAAAGGCGCTTGCCCGAAGGAAAAGTCTATCTTCTCCCAGGGTCGGGTATGAAAATGGAGTCGTTCGCTTGGCCCATCCCTTATGAAGTTCTGTCCGGGGAGATAGATTACCGTGGCCGGGAAGTGGTTCAGCCCAATGACTTGGAATGGTACCGTGCCGCCCAACAGTGGAAGCAAGAGAGAGAATCAAACCTCGTCACCATTGTCGGCAAGTTTTCTCATCGTAATAAAATTCATGAAGAACGCTTGGCGACCGTGTTTCGCCAAGCCGATCCCCAGGCCCATATTGCCCTGGGGCATGTCTGGAGCCAAGCAAATTTTTATCGCCGCAGCCTAACGGCCTACCTTAACTTGACGAGTACTGAGCTTTTTACGCAATTTGCTTCTGGTTTAGAACAAGCCGTGGCCCAGCGCGGTATTCGAGCTCCAATCATGGTACTCAAAGCAGACGGCGGGGTTCTGCCCTTGAGCCGAATTCGACCCGTAGAAACTGTCTATTCCGGTCCGGCCGCCAGTGTGTTAGGGGCGATGGCCCAAACTGATGCTTCATCCTTTGTGGTCGTTGATATTGGCGGGACGACAACGGACTTAGGGATCGTTCTCTCGAATTCCCCACTCTTGAGTTCGCGCGGGGCGCAAATCGGGCCGTTTGCCACCCTTGTCCGTTCCTTGGCCGTTCGCTCGGTTCCAGTTGGTGGAGATTCTGCGGTCATACGCCAGGGAAAGGAACTGAGCCTAGCTGGATATCGTCTGGGGCCGGCCTTTTGCCTGGGTGGGCCCGTACCGACCCCGACGGATGCCATGTGCTATCTCGGCCTTGTTTCCTTTGGCGATCGCCAGAAAGCGGGAGCGGCCTTGGCATCTCTAATGCAACCCCAGGAACTTGCGCAAACGGCCCAGCACATCCTGCAAATGGTTGCGGAGCGGATTGCCCAGGAAATCGAAAGCTTGGAGAAGGAGTGGCGGGAGGAGCCAGCCTACAAGATTTGGGGAGTTCTACACCCACATGAGGCTTTACAGCTTCATGTCTGGGCCGGTGGCGGATGCGCTAGCGGGCTCAAAACCTATCTCGAGGAACGCCTGCACACGGAAGTGCGGATCGGCAGATACCCTGAGGTTTCCAATGCCATCGGTGCCGCCTTAGCGCGACCGACGTTTTCCTGTACGCTTCATCTTGATACCGTGTTGCGCCGTTTTCGCATTGAAGAAACCGGAGAGCAGGGGATTTGGGAAGGCTCGAAACGACCGCACCAAGAAGTGGATACCTTTCTTGAACAGGTCGCTTTGCGCCTCGCCGCCACCCAGGGGATGGATCTGCGCGATGCTCAGAAAGAGGAGTTTGACTTTTTTCCTATCGTGCAAGAATTCAAAACCGTGGGACAGATCGTGCGCGGTGCGCTTCATGTCCCACCAGGAGTGCGAGGGAGGATCAGCTAATGCAAAATACCGGCATACTTTTTTTCCCGGCTTTCGATTGGTCCTTGGGGGAAACTCATCCGGAACGTGAAGAGCGTTTACTTTATACGCAAGAACAGCTTTTTGAAGAAGGGATCCTCGACCTCCCTCAGATCAAACAGTTTGCCCCAGGAATGGCTCCCCTCGCCAAAGCCTTGTTGGCTCAAGCGCTATTTCCCTCACCTGAGCATCATGACCTCGAGGCTCACCTCATTGCGGCAGGGAGCACTCTAATCCTAGGCGAGGCCCTGGCAAAAGGGCAGATTCAAAATGGGTTTGCCCTCGTCCGCCCGCCGGGGCATCATGCAGGTGCTACAGTACTTGGCAATCGTGGTTTTTGTACCTTAAATAACGAGGCTATTTTGGTAAATTATTTAAGATCAGAGTACGGTTATCAGAGGATTGCCATTGTGGATACGGATGTGCATCATGGGGATGGTACGCAAGATATTTTCTACCATGATCCGAATGTCTTATTTATCTCCTTGCATCAGGACGGGAGAACCTTGTATCCCGGATCCGGGTTTGTCGAGGAGAAGGGGGGACCGAATGCCTGGGGTATGAATCTGGATATCCCGCTGCCGCCCGGGACCGGGGATGAGGGTATTCTTTACGTATTGGAAGAATGGGTCTTGCCGCGTCTGGAAGCGTTCAAGCCGGACATTGTCATTAACTCGGCTGGTCAAGACAACCATTTTACCGATCCCCTGGCATCAATGAATGTCAGTGCTCGTGGCTATGGCCGGATCACGGAGCGTTTGAAACCGGATCTCGCAGTCTTAGAAGGTGGGTATTCCATTGAAGATGCTTTGCCTTATGTCAACTTGGCGATTCTGCTCGCCTTGGCCGGGGAGGATTACTCCGGGGTGGTGGAAGCCAAGCGTCCGACACGGCCTGAGGTTCCTTTAAGCCGGATCAAACCCTACATCCACGAGTTGAAGCGGGAATATGATCAGGTTCAGGCGAATTGGCTTTGGAGAGCGGAGGCTTCTCTTCCGGGCGGGTACTGGGCTTACATTCCGCGCACGATTTATTATGATACAGAAGGGTTCCAAGAGATGCGTTATGACCGCGTACGCCAGTGTTCTCATTGTGGTGGCACAATCTATATTGAGAGCCGCAGGCCTCCATTTCACACCCGTCATGCCCTGGTTAGAGTTCCCTTTGCAGCCTGTCCAGAGTGTCGGCAGGCAGGATATGATTTATGGGAATATCTGATTGGACGGATGGAGAGCGTGACGTTTCAAGATCAACCAGGAAATGTTGTTCAATTTTGGCACATCAGTAAAGGAGTGAAGGTCTTTGGCCCCAGTGATCCACGTCCTTAATCCCCATGCCGCCAACCAGATTGCTGCTGGAGAAGTGGTTGAGCGCCCTGTTTCCGTGATCAAAGAGTTGGTAGAGAACGCGCTGGACGCTGGAGCGCGGCGGATTGACATCGTGGTAGAAGGTAATGGGGTGCCGCTCATGCGGGTTCGCGATGATGGGCTGGGGATCCAGGCGGATGACCTGACACGGGCCGTGTTGCGACACGCGACGAGTAAAATCCGTGAGATCGAGGATCTCAACACATTGACGACCCTCGGATTTCGCGGTGAGGCACTACCGAGTATTGCTTCTGTGGCGCGGCTGGAAATCCTTTCTCGTCCACCTGAGGAGTCCGTCGGCCATATCCTCAGGCTCGAAGGCGGGACGGCGCTCAAGCTTGAAGAAGCCGGATGTCCGGTGGGTACCACGGTGACGGTAGAGAACTTGTTTTTCAATACCCCTGCCAGGCTCAAATTTCTGCGCTCGACGAATACCGAATTTGGGCTCATCAGTGATACGGTTGGGCGCTTGGCCCTAGCTCGTCCTGATGTGGCCTTTAGCCTCTCACACCCGCGCCAAGCCATCTTTCAGACCCCTGGCCGAGGCAAACCCTTGGAAAGCATCGCCGCCATGTTGGGTGCAAATCTGGCCCGTCGCCTGCTCCCGGTTTCCTTTGCCCGAGAAGGCTGGCTGTTGGCAGGGTATATCAGCCCGCCGGATTTGGTCCGTTCCAATCGGCAAACGTTGACATTCATCGTCAATGGGCGCTATATCCGGTCCCCTCTTCTAACCCGGGCGTTGCTGGATGGTTACCATACCCTGATTCCGGCAAAACTATACCCGATTGCGATTTTGCATCTGCACCTTCCTCCAGGGGAGTATGATGTTAATGTCCATCCCACGAAGATGGATGTAAAATTTGCTCGTGAGCAGGAACTGGCTCAGTTTATCGCCGAGGGTATCCGCGAAGCGCTTTTAAGCAAAAGTCCATTGCCGTCTCTGGGTGCTGAAAAGCATCCGAGAATGGGGCTGGGCATGCCTCTGGAGAACAATGGAGATGAATCCGGACACATAGCGGAAAAAACGTCAACCTATTGGGAAAAAGAGCGGGGCTATCGGGAAAACCCCGGTGCAGCCTTAGAGGTGATGAAGGCTTTAAAGAACTTGGATAGTCCTATGATATCAGGGGTAGGAGAAGGGACGAATGGGGTTGAGGGGCTCGCCGCAGCGCCGTACGATAGTGTTCCAATCTGGAAGGAATCGCCGATTTCTTCGGATACGTTGGGCCTTTGGCCCCTTGCGCAGGTCTTTAATACGTATATCCTGGCGACTGATGGCAAAGTACTGGTGCTGATCGATCAGCATGCAGCCCATGAACGCATCAATTATGAAGTGTTTCTGCGTGAGACAAAGGAGCGCGAAACCCAAAGCCAAGCGTTGCTTATCCCTATACCTTTCGAAGTCACTTTGCAGGAGGAGCAAATCGTTTTAGAATATCTTTGGGCCTTGGACAAACTGGGGTTCGTGCTCGAACATTTTGGGGCGCAGACGTATCTACTCCGAGCCGTTCCGGTGCAGGCGGCTCCATTGTCTGCTGAGGAACTGTTGCGTCAGTTTATCGATACCATCCTTTCCACTCAAACTGCCCCTTCCTTTGATCAGCTCTTGGAGGAATGGATTTATCGCTTGGCTTGTAAAGCCTCGCTTAAAGCGCAGGAGTCGTTATCTCTCCTAGAGATGGAGCAGCTTTTAAATCGCTTAGCTAAAACGGAAAATCCGTACACCTGCCCGCATGGAAGGCCAACCATGATTCAACTGTCCAAAAACGAATTGGAAAGAAGATTTTACCGGATATGAATGCACAGCCTTTTCCAATCCGCTTCAAGCTGACCCATCCTGGTGATCAAAGCTTGCAGACCAAATTAGAGTGGTTTCTCCACCAACCTGGGATCATCCTGGCTGCTGTCGAGCCTCTGCAAGGAGGAACTGTGAGTGAACTTCACATTAGCCGCAAAGGAGTGATTCTCCTTTCAGGGGAGGAGAGACTGCGCTTTCACCCAAGCATGGCCTTGTTGAGGCTTATGAATCTCGAGCGCGGCCAAGCGGATCGTTTTCTCGGAGCCACCGGACTGACACCAGGAGATGCCCTCTTGGATGCGACCCTGGGGTTGGGCACGGATGCTTTAGTCGCTGCCTTTGCTGTTGGGCCCCAGGGGAGCGTAGTGGGGATTGAACAGGCGGCGATACTTGCTGCCCTCGTGAAAGACGGCTTGGCAACCTTGGGCGCAAGGCATGATGTGGTCGGAGTTTCTGCCGCTAAAGCAAAAGCCTGGGTCGGTTTGTTTGAGGCTGCTCCAAGGATTCAGGTTTGCTGGGAGGAACACGGGGAGTTTCTCAAGAACTTGGGGGATCAGACTTTCGATGTGGTCTATTTTGATCCGATGTTCCGCAGGACGCGCACGAAGTCAGCCAGCATCCGTCCGCTCCATGCCTATGCTGAGCATGGGGAGTTGACTCGCGCAACGATCGCGGCAGCCTGCCGTGTGGCCCGTAAGCGCGTCGTGCTTAAAGAGCGCAAAGGAAGCCGAGAATTCGCCCGTTTAGGCTTCGAAGTGGTCGAAAGTGGTAGGTACAGCCAAGTGGATTATGGGGTGATCGAGTTGGATTAATAGGAAATGTTTAATGTATAAGGAATGTATAAGGAATGCATGCAG
>JAJZPA010000148.1 GCA_021811425.1 Bacillota bacterium
GCTAACAAGTTCTTACCCACTCCCATTGTTTTATCCCTTTTCCATCTTTTCTATGAAGGATCCATACCCCTCTTTTTCGAGATTGATGTAATTTCTATCAGCCCCTAGCACCACCTCCGATCATGCTCTCTTTTTCTCTGAGCTTCTGAAGGACTTTTTCAGGGGTCAGCGGGAGTTCCGTAAACCTGATGCCAATGGCTTCATAAACTGCATTGGCTATCGCCGCAGCTGTCGGTATCAAGGCGGGTTCACCGACACCCTTAGCCCCATAAGGCCCTGAAGCTACAAGTTCCTCCACGATTAAAGGATAAACATGGGGGCTATCCTTTATCGTTGGAATAATATAAGTTGAAAAAGAAGGCGTTTTAATTACTCCCTGATGCGTAATAACTTCTTCATAAAGGCCGTAACCTACCCCCATAGTAATTCCACCCTCAATCTGAACCTCGACCTGCCTTGGGTTGATCGCGCGTCCCACGTCATGTGCGGCCACAACATTGAGCACTTCTATCTGGCCTGTCGTTGTATCCACTTCTACTTCGATCACTTGAGTGGCAAAGGCGTAAGCCCCATAGGGATTGCCTTGCCCGGTTTCCGGATCAAGCTTAGTCGTATCGGGATTATACCAGCCACGTCCAATCATCAGCATTCCCTTTTGACGACAATATCCTATCACCTCAGATATGGCTTTGCTGTCCTCTTCTAACCCAGCGATCGCAACCCGTCCATTTTTACAAACAACGTGCTTTTTCTCCACACCCAATAATAATGCGGCTTCTTCAACCAATGCCGCCTTCGCTTCTTGTGCGGCCTGCAACACTGCACGTCCGGAGATATACGTTTGACGACTGGCTGAAGTAGCTCCTCCATCCGGAGTGATCCCGGTATCAGCAGAGATTACGTTAATATCCTCGTAATTAACTCCAAGTTCTTCAGCAGCAATTTGCGCGAGGATGGTATCAGACCCTTGTCCAATATCCGCGGCACCTACAAATAGATTGACAGTACCATCATCCAACCAATCAATAAAGGCACCCGCCGGATTCGGTAAACCTGTGTTTCCGATCCCATACCACATGCAGCCTAGGCCAACCCCCCGCTTCTTCATGGTCTTAACCCTCCCGGAAAAATGATTTGTTGAGCCGTGGCATAGGCTTGTTCAAGTGTTTGACTAATTCCCACCCCACTGTTCAAAACCTGGTCAGTAGCCGTCACTGAACCATTTTTTAGAGCATTAAGCATCCGTATCTCAAATGGACTCATCCCTACTCGTTCGGCCAGCAAGTCCATTTGTTGCTCATAAGCAAAAGCCGCCTGCGGAGCCCCAAACCCTCTCATCGCTCCAGCGGTAGGATTATTGGTGTATACAATATAAGCGTCAATCTTAACATTCGGTACTTCATAGGGACCGGTGAGATGCACCGCTGCCCGAGTAATAGTGGCCGGTCCATACGAAGCATATGCGCCACCGTCTGCAATTATAGTGGCCTCAATGCCCAGCAATCTTCCGTATTGGTCCGCTGCAGTCTTATAATAAATCACAAAGGGATGTCGCTTGGTGGACGCAAGGATCGACTCTTTTCTGGAATAAACTAAACGTACAGGCCGCTTGGTCTTGAACGCTGCGAGTGCAAGCAGAACTTGAACAGAAATATCAAGTTTCCCCCCGAAGGCACCACCCGTTGGAGCCTGAATGATTCGTACTTTATTAAGTGGAAGCGATAAATTGCGAGCGACCTCTTTGCGATCAAAATGGGGGTTTTGCGTTGAAACATGTACGACAACATTCTCTCCGTCGACATAAGCGATTCCAGCCTCCGGTTCGATATAGGCATGCTCGGCCATTTGCGTACAATACTTGTTCTCCACCACAAACTCAGCCTGCTTAAAAGCTTCAACAACATCTCCCTTGCGGATCTTTCTTCGCTCCAAAATATTTCCGTTGGGGTAAATTGCCACAGAATCGGGCTTCATGGCTATTTCCGGATCAAAGACAGCAGGAAGTAGCTCTAATTCAACTTTTATGGCTTCCAAGGCTTGGCTGGCGCTTTCCTCTGTCTCCGCCACAACCAAGGCGAGAGGATCCCCTATTTTCCGTATCTTATCCTTAACCAGAACCGGTTCATCTTTAATAATAATGCCGTGGCTGTTGCTCGCAGGAATATCCTCAGCAGTAAAAACCGCGACAACCCCAGGAAAATCCTGGGCTGTCTGAGTCTCTATCTTTTTAACCAAGGCATGCGGAACTTGGCTTCTTAATATTTTCGCCTCCAGCATTCCGTGCATCTTTATATCTGCACTGAACAACGTTCGGCCTAAAACCTTATCCACAGCATCCTTACGCCTGAACGACCTACCCACGACACTCATCTGATCCATCCTGCTCAACTCCCTTTAGCGTTGCTCTGCCTGATCACGTTCTCAACAGCATTGACAATTTTAGTATAGCCCGTACATCTGCACAGATTTCCTGACAGGGAATCCATGATCTCCGCTTTGCCAGGATTAGGATTGTGATCCAAGAGTGCCTTGGCGGATAGAATCATGCCGGGCGTACAAAATCCGCATTGAACCGCCCCCTCTTCAATGAATGCTTCTTGGAGAGGATGAAGGTGGTCATGGTCTCCCAATCCTTCAATCGTGATGATTTCTGTGCCGTCAACCTGGGCAGCCAAAACTAAACAGGAATTTGCAGTCTGACCATTGATAATCACCGTACAGGCTCCACATTCCCCTTCCCCGCAGCCAAGCTTGACCCCTGTGAGTCCTAAGTCGTCACGCAGTAAATCGACCAGGCGCCTGTTTGCATCAACTTCCAGCGCTTTCTCTTGTCCGTTTAGCACAAAGTTTATGGCTGCTTTATTCATGTTCTCACCCCAAGAAAGATGCTTTGTTCCAAGCTTCTTCAACCGCCCTTTTAACTAATTCCCCGGCTACGTCCCGGCGATATTCCGCTTTTGAACGAATATCGTCGATGGGTTTAATTTCACTCGCAACCACACTCGCTACGTCTTTGAGCAGTGTCGGCGAGAGAACCTTACCCAGTAAAAGACTTTCAGCTTTCTTAATGCGAATTGGAGTCGGGGCCACTGAACCTAAAGCAATCCTGGCCTCATTTATTGCTCTCGTTTTGGAATCCACCTCGATAAAAACTCCCGTATTGACAACGGAAATGGCCAGGGCTTTACGCTTTCCAAGCTTTTCAAAGCCGGAACCTTGATCAGGTTTCAACGCCTTCAATGATATCTTGGTAAGGATTTCTCCTGTTTGTAACACCGTGCGCCCTGGGCCCAGAAACAGCTCCTCAAGGGGAATAACTCTTACCTGCTTTTCATTGGTCAGCTCAATCTGAGCACCCAAAGCAATAAGTGCCGGTACGGTATCGGCCGCAGGCGAAGCATTGCAAATATTTCCTCCGATGGTGCCCCTATTGCGAATTTGCGGCGAACCAACCATACTTGAAGCCTTAACCAAAGCAGGAGCATATTTTTGCAGAATTTGTGATTCCATAACCTGGGTATGCGTAACCAAGGCACCCAGTGTGACTTGACCAATGCCTTCAAAATGAATTTCTCTCATGTCTTTGATCAAGCCTAAGTCAAGCACAATCTTCGGATTCATGATTTTTTCATTAAATTTAACGAGTAAATCAGTGCCCCCCGCTAAAAGGGTGTAGTTTGTTTTGTCCCTCATCAAAGCAAACGCTTCGACTAAAGTGGCGGCTCTGTAATAATCGAAGGTATTCATTTGTTGCACCCCAGCTTCATATTTACCCGTTCAAAATCTTGTAAAGAGGGTTAATAACGTACATTTTTGAATATAACAGATATGCGTATCTATTTAATGGGATGAATCAGATCTGTTGGAAATTGGCGCATTTCTCCTTGCAGGAAGAGCACTGCCCCACAAATTACTTTTCTCTCCACCAGCTCCCGAACCTTCTTTAGTCCGCGTTCAAGGGCTTCTTGCTTTAAACTCAGCGACAGCGAAGGAACCGCACATGTTACCATAAGTTCAGGGATATCTGTTGCCGGATCAAGGTCCCTGGCTACTTTTCTCTCAATAAAAGGGGATTCCACGTTAACTGCATTGCCCAATACTGTTGCACAAGCATCTGCGACCGAAGAAGTGGCCGCAATTGCCACAGCCGCATCGGCAATTCCCAAAGTGAAACTGCGCCCGCCCCTTCCACTCGTTGCTATTCCACCGATCTTTGTTCCCTCAACATCCAGATAATATGATGGCTCGGTCCCGAGTCGGGGAACGATGCCAACTCTGGTTTTCTCGCCCCGCCCGAGGTGCAGGGCAACATCGCCACCGTTATTTACTAATACCTTGCTTGCCCCCCGTTGCACCAAATACTCACAGACCAGCTCTGCCATGGAACCGGCCACGGCGGCCATAGGCGTTAGGTTCGGCTCATCGGTTAAACTAACTGCGCTTAACATCTTGCTAAGGATCTTAGGATACACGGTATCTGCGGACAACTCTGTCCAGGTCGTTTTAGCGGAGGAAAGATAGCGCCTTAAGTCGTCTAGCCAGGTGTTCACCGGTTCTTCCAGCTTGCGTAATTCCCGACCGATTGGCTCCCCTCTGCGTTCCGCCGTCACGCTCATCTGTACAGGTCCGGAATCTATGACGATCTGATAAGGATTTAACAAGGTAATCATGGTAGCCTACTCCAAAATCTGAGTAAGCTGACGAATCTGCGCCAGATGACCGCCGATTCGTTCAAACGTGCTGCGGAGCATCGTATACTCGACAGGAGCCACGGTTGCCGGAGTTGGAACCCAAGAAAAGGCATCGGCAGCAATCACCTTTTCCACGTCAGCCATAAAATTGATGCCACCGCCTGGCAAGAGCATAGCCGGCGCTCCTCCGATGGTTAAGCGAACCTCGCCGCGGTGGACCGCACGTGTAAGTTCTATTGGAAGCATGGTTACCCCCGCTCTGGCGGAACCTCCGGTCCCCCCCGTGTACAGAGCAGAAACCCGCGCCGGTTCACAATTATTGTGAATTAACGCTACAACCTGTTTAACCGGCTCAGTCAAGGTGATTTCGCTCACATCTCCATTGGGCAACACTTCGAAAAGGGCAGCCTGCCGCGCTGTGGTCTCCGTGACTAAGATTATCATCCCCGGTCTGGCTAAAGTCATGTCGATGGCTTTAATCGCTTGGCGAGGCTCAAAAATGTCTGTTCCTCCCCAGCCAACCCCATGTTCACCAAAGTAACGGCCCCGCGTACTTTTGCGCCCGTTGGGCGTGACCCCACTATAAGTCATGCCCACTTCCTCCCCAGCCCGATGTTCCGATAAGAGCCCAATCACATGGTGATCCAAAATAATAGCCTCATCCACGACGTCTTTCAAATGGTGGGCAAAGAGGCCTACTGTGGCACTACCACACCCTACCCTCATCGTGATGTCTGTCTGCCCGTCAATCACTGGATGATGCCCAACCTGTAATGTCAGTTCTCTGCCGCCGTCAACCTCCAAGGATACGCTTTGCCTGTTCGCCATATCAACAATGGTGCGGGCTACAATCATGCCGGTTTTTCCGGTCAGAAGGTTAGCTCCTCCGAGGCTTAAGATTTTAGAACCGTACTCTTCGGTATCCACAATACCGACCACACGCCCATCGCGCCGGACCTTAGCCCCCTCTTCCCCAATATGGAAATTAGTATCAATTTTAACCTTAACTCCGCTGTAACTTAAAGGGGCTTCCGTGACAACCGTGATAACTTCGATTCCTCCCCGGCTGCCCTGCACGATATAGGGAGCAGGGCGCGGGTCAGGATACTCCGTTCCTGCCCCTATGGCCGAAATTAAGGGCCAACTTATTTCGTGCGGTTGCTTTACAGATTCCGACACCTCCGTGACCAAGAAGCGATTCCTTATCAATTTGCCGTTTTTATTAGTGTATCTACGGCAGGCTCCGGTAAATCCCTCCTGAATCTCACATTGAATAGGGCAGGAAGCGCAAGTTACGACCCCAACTACCTGCTCTACCACTTTTTTTGCCGCGCCCCGGGGACAGACTTGAGTACAAACCCCACAGGAAGAGCATCCTTCTCCGATCACGGCCTTCTTCTCTTCCACAACGATGCATTCCAACGGGCAGTCCTTGGTACAGAGACCGCAGCCGGAACACAATTCTAATTCAATCTGTACCATCGAACTAAACCTCCAGACATCATCGTTCTTTACTTAATAACCGGCTTATGGGTCGGGGGAGGCGTGTTTCTGCTAATTCCGGCTTTGATCTCTCCATCAACGATGACCATCGCCACACCCGGAATATCCCCCGCCTTTAAGCCTTCGAGGGCATCCTGCCCGAATGAACCCATGGGAGCATCCACTAAGACTAAATCTGCTTCCCTGCCAATCTCGATTATACCTGTATTAAGGCCGAATACTCTGGCCGTATTTCCGGTAGCAGCGGCAATTGCCTGGGCAGGGTCTAAACTCCCGACGGAAACAAGAAACGCCAAATTTCTCAGCATTCCCAACGGAATGACTCCTGTTCCTGAGGGAGCATCGTTACCCATAATCAACCTCGAAAGTTCGTTGCGCTCAGACAAGATTTCTACGGCTTGCAAAGCAGCTTTGGGATTGCCGCACTGCACGACTTCAATGGCAAAATCACTGAGTTCAATAATCTTTCTCACTTCCGCCGGAGCGACAGCAGTTGTTCCCCCGTTAATGTGGGATACCACATCGGGCTTAATCGCCAAGACATCATCAGCCGTAACGGTCGAACTGCCCGGGATTGAAGTTCCGCCCGTATGCATCGCTACTTTGAATCCGTACTTGTGGGCCCAAGCCACCATCGGTGCGGCATCTTCCGGTTTACGGACGCTGCCGAGCCCAATCTCACCGACCAACCAAACTCCCGCTTCCTTTAGTTCAGCAAAATCCGCTTCTTGTAATCCCTGTTCCAGAATCAGCGCGCCCGCATACACTTTCACTCCGCCAGGGCGAGCATTCCGGAAAGAACGGGATGCTAGAATGGCCAGCGCTTTAACTCCCACTGGGTCTTTAGGACGTCCCGGAAGATGAGGTTCTCCGGCTGAGATCATGGTCGTGACCCCGCCATGCAAAGAACTCTCGATATAATCCATCATTTTCTGGCGGGGAGTAAAATCCCCAAACACCGGATGAACGTGGGAATCAAGCAGCCCCGGAATAAGGGTGATTCCCTGCGCATCTACGGTTTTGTCCAGCGCTTCACCGCTTAGGATAGCTGTATCCCCGATCGCAACAATCTTGCCATCCCGTACAAGCACTGTATTCCCAGACCGTACCGGATTCTTAAGATCACCGCTCACAATAGTTCCAATGTTGGTAATCGCTAAAGTACCCATGCTAATCCCTCCTTGGCTTGCTCTTAACGAAGACCGTCTTCCCCTTTAATTTCTTCTTTCTTCAGTCCGCCAATCCGCGGCAACGGCCTGCTGGAGTCAGCCACCACCAAGACTACTAAGATTTCGTCGGCACGCGGCGCATCCGGAACCCTGACCTCCATTGCATCATAATGAGAACGTACAAACGCCGCGTCTTTGTAATGCAGAGGCACATCAATCGCAGTGCCTATACCTCCCATTTTTTTAGCTGACGGTATTATTGCTTTACCACCACCAACTGCCTCACGAAATGGTTTTCCCAGCTTGGGATGCAGAATAGCTGCCGCATTTTCCAGTTCTCCCATTTCGCCCACAATGGCTGCCTTACCATAACTCTCTACTTTGCTTTTATCTATACCCAAGGCTTCTACTGCCTTAGTTGCTAATATTTCTCCAAGCTTCTCCCCAATATCCATTAGTTCCGATAAGTCTTCTTGATACTTGCCTGCAAAGGGATTCTTAATTACGGCTAGTGCTGCAGCTTTACGTGTTCTTACAGGCAACTCTTTTCCCGCTTCTTCAAGGGTTTCCTCAACGACCGTCAAAAATTTGCGTATTTGCATTGCCTTTATCCTCCTTTCAAAATACTCTTATCATATCCATCGTTCACAAACCGTCTTTTCATCCATAAACAAGCGCAT
>JAJZPA010000149.1 GCA_021811425.1 Bacillota bacterium
TTCCGATCTAAATTATTACGGATCACAAGCCCTAATCACACCTTACTAATCGTATACCCGATAAATTACCCAGACATTTTCGTTAACATCATGGTACAACTCATAAACCTGAGAACCTGAAGCCACCCGGTAGAAGGTTTTCTCTCCTTCGCCCTTCCACCATTCTCCCGTATCAACCCATTCATCCTCAATAGCACTCACCCAGCGCCAACGCCCTTTCCAAAAGAACTCGCGCGGCACTTTCCCTCTTAAACGCACCATAATCCATTTCTCACTGTTCGATGCACGAGATTCGATGTTCGATGTCTTAGATTCGATGTTCGATGTCTTAGATTCGATGTTCGATGTCTTAGATTCGGGGTTCGAAAGTTGTGGCTTGTGCTTTTCTTCCTCCCGAACGTTCACTCTACACTACCCCTTATCATTCTTTGTGCCTCGTGCATCGATTCTGGCCTCTGGCCTCTGTATCGCCATGGATCCCAATGTGCGAGCATCTTCTCCCTTCGGGAAAGGGAAACCCCCTTTTTCAGCATACCTGGAAAGCGCAAAGTCAAAGCAGCCAAACGGGGATCCCGCATTTCTTTTCCCGCTTGGGCAAACAATGCATATTGTCTATGTACCGCTGGACGCAGCTCCTCAGCTTCCACACGCACCTCCCCGAAGCTCTCCAGCCTTAAGCCCTGCACCATCATGAGAACTGTATCAGCAAGGCTTAATCGATCCTGCTCTGGCGCGGAAAACTGCCGTTCCGAACCAAACGACTCCCCCGCACGCGAAACCGTAAGCCGTAATCTTAAACAGCCCTCATTTCTTGCAGCCAACTGTTCAGCCAACTGAAAGGCCAGAACCCGCGCTACTTGGGCCATCTGCACCCAATCTCCTTCGGATTGGATCTCTGGATCCCTTAATTCCCGAAATACCTCCAGCGTTTTCGAGGGATAATTGACTTCAAGGCCAGGAAGCCCTTCTCGGCCTTTTAAAAACAAAGGCAAAAATGGACTCCCCGTTTCCCGAATGAGAAAATCATCTCCTAAGAACGTAAGCTGACCTAGATTCTGAAAACCAAGCCTCGCCAACTTCTCAATGATTTTATGCTCCAAAAACCACAGCCTCTTAAGCGGAAAATCATGCCATATCTTGCTTTCAAACCAAGCGGCCCAGGCTTCCCGCGCTGAGAGCAGACTCGGGTAGAAATCCTGTGGCAAAACCTTCGACCTCGTTCCCTGCCCCTGCTGTCCCGGACCAAGCCAGAGCATCTCGTGCATCCCCTTTTTTCTTCGCCACAAATAGAGCCCCGCGCTGAGTTTTGTCGTAGCCGTATAGTACTCAACGGTTGATGCCAAAAACTTAGCCAACCACTTGTTCGGGGCTAGTGCCATAATGATCGGCCCTTCCTTAAACTCACCAAGTACTTGAAAAACCGTATGTGGCCCCCTTAACTCCAGAAAGCACCCATCTTCTTCTTGTTCAATCCGCTGTGAGAACTTTTCTGCTTCCTTTAATACGGCTTTTCTGATTAAAGTGGTATCACGGTTAACTGCTTCAGCACCGTAACGCAGATAAAGAATCCAAGGCACTTCTGTTCCCACCAATCAAACGCATGTTCCTTTAAGCCCATTATAGGTTCTCTTCTGTTCTTACGCAAGGATTTTCTGTAAACTTATTAATCTATCAGCGAACCCGACCGAAAATTCAAAAGCCCCTTATCCGAAAGCCTGTTAAGGCTCCCGGACAAGAGATCCTAGATTTGTCTCCCATTCTATCGTCATAATCATACGCCCGCTTAAAATCCGTTTAAACCTATTTACTCCAATGGTTGGCTACCCGAATCGCATTGTTCACATTATGAATCCCTGACACCAAGTGAATCAAAGATTCCGCCCGTTCGCGGTCTTCATCGGCATACACTTCCCCGGAGAGGAAAGCCGTACCGCCTTGGACAAAAGCATGTACTTGTCCAGAATTGATACGGTTGTTGCCAAATACCGCCACCAATTGTTCGGTCAAGCGCAGATCCTCCCCTTTGGAACGGTGGCGGGTCACGATCTCGCTCACGACCGCTTTCACACCCGAAACCTGATAAGCGGTTTCTACCGCCCACTCTGCCGCTTCCTGCGTATCCACCATCCCTGTTAAGGTGATAAGCCCATTGCGGGCGTCCGTCCTGATTTCTTGGGCATTCACCCAAGGAGAAGCCACCATAGCACTTTCCACCCGGTTGACCAATGTCGCATCATCGACACCCTTTTCTTTTAATTGAACCTCACTGCGTATTTCTTTCACCCCGCGTACTTGCGAAGCGATTCGTTTCGCCAACCTCTCATTGCTTTGGGTCTCAACATGACCGAGAAGGGTGACAATCCCCTTGCTCACTCGGCAACCCAAACCCGAAACTTCTTTATGCCCTGATCCGGCAAAGCGTTCCCGAATCCACTCTTCGATTTCCTTGTCACTGATACTACCATCATTGGCAACCGTCAGGGAATTGTCGATTTCCCCCACGCCATCAATCCTGCGAATCCGCTCCGCGATAAAATTCTTTTCCGCCAGAGCGTCGACCGTCCCCCAGAGATTGACACGCTCCCCCCGGACTTCGACATGAATTCCCTGGGCACTCTCCCCAAAATGGGTAAGGATAAGGTCTTTTATAGCTTCGAGAAGTTCCTGTTCAGGATGTCGCATGGCTCTACCTCCCTTGTGAAAACTAGAGGTAGTTTCTCACTAGAGACAGAATTTTATCCCTTCACAACGCGAAAACCCATCACACGCCTAGATACTCCCTTAACGTCGAGACTCCCGAAAGCGGAATATCCAGCTGCCCAATCTTAAACGGGCTAAATGGCCCGTGAAAATCGCTCCCGCCCGTCGCAAACAACGCGTGTTCCTTAGCCAACACTGTGTAATGCTCGATGAGAGCCCGTCGCTGTTCCCAATAGCCATAGTACACTTCCAACCCAATCGGGCGGTAACGGAGCAGATTCGGTACAATCTTTTGATTGTGGAGAATCCCTGGGTGGGCTAACACTGGAACTCCGCCTGTCGCATAAATCAGATCGATGGCATCTTCAAAACGATGTTCAAAGAACGGAAGATAAGCTGATCCTCCAGGCTGAAAAAGAGCCCCCATTTCGCGCGGGCCAAAACTTGAGGCAACCATCTTCCCATGATACATGGCCCGCATGATGTGCCCTTTGCTCACCGCACCCTCAGCGCTCGCTTCCCTCTCCACAGCCGACCATGTCAGCGGAATCCCATCCGCTTGCAGGCGCTTCACCATATCATAGGCTAAAGCCGTCCGCTGCTCCCGCAGTTCCTTCAAACGCACTTGGAGATCAGGATGGTCTACCGCTGAATAATACCCCAGCAGATGCACCTCTTGCTCTTGATAATACGTCATGAGTTCCAGCCCCGGAATCACTGTAAGGCCAGCCTCTGCACTTAAGCGCTCCGCCTCTGTTACACCCTGAGTACTCTCATGATCCGTAATAGCAAGGATGCCCACCCCGTTTTCCAGGGCGAGATCGATGATCGCTTGAACTGAAAGCGCTCCATCGGATTCCATAGTGTGTATATGCAAATCGATCCTCAAACGTTTCCCCCCCAAAAAAGCCGAGGCATTCTCACCAGTATCATTTTTATGGCTTTTGCCGGCGCTCTTTCCCACTTAGGCTATTCTGTCCGCAAAGAAAAAATTCCTGCTTTAGTTTCCCCATCTTCCTACCTTGATGAGTAGCGCAAATCCGCCGGCAGCTAAAGAAAACTTGGCTGGCGCCAAGCCTTTGGCGACGACGGCTGCCGAGTTGCACTTATGCGCCGTGAAATTACTTTCTGAATAGCGGACAAAATCTTGTCAAGCAAGAATTTACTCGTTATCTGCCCAATTAAAATAGCAAGAACTTTTTTTCCTTGACACCTCTTAAGGTGTTCGTTATAATATATTTTGTCGTATTACTCGACACAACCTTTTAGGGGATTAGTTTAATGGTAGAACAGCGGTCTCCAAAACCGTCAGTGAGGGTTCAACTCCTTCATCCCCTGCCAAGCTAGAAACCGTGTCCCGCAAGAACTTGCGGGACTTTTATATTGCTGGGCTACATCACGGACAACACAAACCCACCGCCAACCCGAATCGGAACACCTTGGTTTTGCCGCGACAGGAACTCGGCCCGTTCTAGAATCCGTTCCCGTGACGGCGGAAGTAGATCCTTTAACCGATAATCCCTTCCGAGATTTCTATAGGTTTCGCTGCCAAGGCGATGATAGGCCAAGAGTTCTATCTCTTTGAGCTTTTTCAAGGATTTGCAGAATTCTGCCGTGGCGGCTACATTAGAATCCGAATCGTTTGCACCTGGAATCATGGGAATGCGCACAATGATTTCCAACGGATAGTTAGATTCATCAGCCTTACGGATATTATCTAGAATCAGTGAATTATCAGAGCCGACCCAGTGTTGATGTAACCCCTCATCCATATGTTTGATATCGACATAGAGCACATTAAGCCAGGGCAGAATTTTTTCCATGTTCTCGAATGGGGCGTAACAACTGGTCTCGATCGCCGTGTGAATTCCCAATTCTCTACACTCCCGCAGGACTTCCAAGACAAAATCCGGTTGGTTCAAGGGTTCACCTCCACTTATGGTGACCCCACCTCCGGAATGAAAAAAGAAAATCTCGTCCTTGGCAATTTCCCGTACCGCTTCATGCACGGACATGATGCTACCGTATCTTTTGTGCGCACGCTGTGGACATTTCACAACACAGACAAAGCAAGCTTTACATTTTGAAGCATCGGTAACTACTTTCAAACCGTCTTCAGACATGGAAAGAGCCCCTTCGGGGCATGAGGCTACACAGGTTCCACAGCCGACGCAGCGATCGCGGGCATACCCCTTTTCGGGAGCAGAGCACTGCGACTCTGGCGTCGAACACCAGAGACAATTAAGCGGACACCCTTTAAGGAAGAGCACCGTTCGCAGCCCCTGCCCGTCGTGGATGGATGTCCGCTCGATCCTAAGCACAGAACCCACAAGTGATTCCTTATTCATAACATTAACCCCCATATGTATCCTGTTTATACAGTGCGTCTCTGGCCTCGGATCTCTGACTTCTGTTCTGATCACCCCCCAGAAATACCATGTTGTATCGTGCGTCCGATAATCTCATCCTGCACGTCTTTCCCCAGTTCCACAAAGTAAGCGGTATAGCCCGCCACTCGAACGAGAAGTCCCCTGTTCTCTTCCGGATTCTTTTGCGCCCGGATCAGTTTTTCCTGATCAATGACATTAAACTGCACATGGTAGATGCCCAGGCTGCACATGCTCTTCAGTAGGGCCATCATCTGCGTGATTCCATTTTCGGTGGACAGCATCGCCGGCTCCACTTTCATATTCAGCAAGGTTCCCTGGACGAAACGAGCGTGTGGAATATTCGCTACCGACTTCAGCACCGAACCGGGGCCGTTGAAGTCGGTCCCCCCACTCGGACTGATACCATCCGCCAGCGGCTTCCAGGCATGGCGACCGGACGGAAGAGCGCCCACCTCCAGCCCAAACGGCGTATTCCCGGAGACGGGAAGAATTCCCGGGGTCATACGTCCGAATTTGCTACTGTATTTTTCGATTTCATCGGCGATAAAGGTGAACATATCCCCCGCAATGTCATCGACCAACGGGTCGTCGTTGCCGTACTTTGGCGCGTCAAGACAGAGCTTGAAAATCTCCTCGTACCCTTGAAAATCACAATCCAGGGCCTCTAGTAACTCAGCCATGGTTGCCTGTTTCCTCTCGTAGACAATATGTCTCACTGCGGCCATGCTATTGATCAGATCCGCAACACCAATAAGAATAATCCCGTTTCCGGCATTATATTTCGCTCCACCCCAGGCATAGTCCGTCGCCTTCTCGATACATTCTTTGAAAGTGAACGAAAGCGCGGGAACCGGACGATTCATGCAGACTTCGTCGATGACATGGCTCCCTTTAACAACAGCGCGTGTCACATATTCGATCTGTTTTTTCACTGCCGAGAGAAAGTCTTCGTAGGTTTGGAATTCGACCGGGTCTCCCGTTCGTACGGAGATATATTTACCACTCTTGCGATTTCTACCGTCCAATAGCGCAAACTCGATCATGCTCCCGAGGTTAATGTCCGCTAATGCCGTATACTGGCGCAACCGCCCCTCTAGGTTTGTCTCTACGCAGCCGCACGGATTCCAGTTGAAGGCCTCTTTCAGCGGAATTCCCTTGTTCATGAGCATCCTAATGCCAACATCATCATTGTGGAATGCGGGGAATCCTGTGCCCAGACGGATGAGTTCTACGACTTCCCTCAGAAAAGAATTGGGGTTTTTGGCTAAGCTATAGCGAACAGACAAAGAGGGCTGATAAAGCTGCACATCCATCGTTGCCTTCAGGATCATGTAGGAAAGATCGTTGACAGCGTCCCTCCCCGTATCATCCACCCCTCCAACGCACACGTTCTGAAACATTGGGTAACCTGCGGCAAACTCTGCAGTCACTGCGTCCTGGAAAAGGCAGGGCTCGCTGAACTTGACCCAAAGACAATCAAGAAGCTCCTGCGCCTCGTCCGAAGTGATGCGTCCTGCTTCGAGGTCAGCTTTATAATAGGGCCAAAGATACTGATCCATGCGTCCCGGGTTGTAGCTGGCAGCGTTCTGTTCCATGAAGATTAAGATCTGATAGAAGTAGGTTGACTGCAAAGCCTCCCGAAATGTCCGCGCCGGATGTGCTGGAACCTGGCGACAGACTTCCGCTATCTCCAAAAGTTCCTTTTGCCGCTGCGGGTCTTTTTCCAGGGCCGCTAAGCGTTCCGCTTCCAGCGCATAGCGTTCGGCCAACGTGATCATCCCTTCGGCCACAATCAAGAGGGATTTCAGGTAGTAATCCTTTTCGTAGTCGCCTGGCACGGTGATATCGAGTTCGGCTTTTCTTTTTTCCACCGCTTTAACAATGCCCGCGACCCCTTCGCGAATCAGCCACTCATATCCGGCGGTCGTCTCTCCCCAGCCGCGAACGGCCTTACGGTCTATGTATACGACTCCATGATCCCGTAGTTCACGCGTATCGTCAGGAATCTGGACCAGCCACTCCTCATAAGTGGATTTTCCCTTCCAATAGGGACGAACTTCATCCTCGAAAATCTTTCGATCCTGAGGGTTCAGATAAAACGGATCATAGCGACGTTCATTGATCGTCTCCAGTTCGTCGTTCAGCACGGACCAGCAGGTGTCAGCGCACAAAATACCGGCGCGCATCTTACTTCCGGAACTCCCCACGATAAGTTCGTCTTCCCATATCGTAACCGTCTTCTCCCGGCACTGTTTGCGAAAGGCCTTGGCTTTGCGCACAACAAGGGGTTCCCCTTCCGCCTCGCGAAAACCCTCCGTAAGAATTCTTGCATTCTCAAGATCCATCTCCGGTCGGGTTCCCAGCACTCTGCTCTTCAGACGCTTCACGCGCTCCATGTATTTCGGTTTCTGGGTTGGGTGTGACATAACATAACCTCCATTTGATTATTCAAAAGACTCAAGTACGACTCAGACACAGGAGCCAATATCGATTTTCGGATCCTAAACTGTTTGTAGCACTGCACTATTTGTTTGTCAATGGGGTCCGAAGGATGCTTTATGTTCACAATTTAAAATACTAGATTTTTCGGATATTTTTTAACATCTAGGCAAGAATCCGCCCCATTTCAATGGAGAGTAGTTCACCACCGAGCGACAAGGATGTTTCACTCATCATCGTATGTTGAAGGGAATTGGTTCACGGTTATCGAAATCAGCATTGATCTCCATCATCGAGAATAGTTCCTGGGAGGCCGTTTCTTAGCAAACACCCAAGCTATAAAAAAATAGCGAATCCGCAGATCCCCATCGACCAGAGGATTTGCGGATTCGTGGTCGGAGCGACACGACTTGTAACGCCGCTCCTTTATCGAATACCCGTGTTGCATCGAATTTGTGGTCATATATTTGGTCGGAGCGACACGACTTGAACGTGCGG
>JAJZPA010000007.1 GCA_021811425.1 Bacillota bacterium
TGACAAACCCACCCAAGGCCGAGCGCGCTTTGTCCAGTTCTCCTGCTTCCAAAGGCTTAAGTACCGCTTTTCCCGCATCCAAGAGGGACTTCCCAGCTAAAGCCGCAGCAATCAACAGGGTTTCGAGCCCAAAGCGAACATAAGGGTAAGTCTCCAAGGACTTCAGGATCGTCCAGGGCAAGGCATAGCTCCCGCCGATCAGAATAAGCCCCATCAAGACTCCCTTAGCCTTGCGTTGCTGCGGGCTTCCCTGGTTTAGTTTTTTCTCCATGAAGGAAATCGTTTTACCTAAAAGCACGACCGGATGCGGCAGGCTCCGGGGATCCCCCACGACTTGGTCGAGGAGAAAACCGGTCACAAGCGGGCTAATCATGATTTCAACCCCATAAAACCGCGGATAGCTTTGATGTCAACCGATCGGCGCACCCAGTCAGCCAGTTGATTGAGCGCCTGCTCGCGCATGGCCGTCTGTGAAGCGCCCTCAGATACTGAGCGCTCTTGCCCACGCCGTTCCCATAGCGATTCCAGAAGGGTTTGGCGCAAAACATCATTGTCAAAAATCCCGTGCAGATAAGTTCCCCAAGCAGAACCATGATATAAGCCATCCGCATACTGAACGCCCTGGGCGTTTAATTCGAACAAAAAGTTATGTCCAGGCTCCGGGGTGGAACGCCCCATGTGAATCTCATACCCTGATACCTTTTCCCCTTGGCATTTTTCCAAATACATACCTTGCGCGAGAATCCGGCCTTCGCTTTGCACGGTATGCTTTTCCGGATCAAGCTCCGTCACCATGGGGAGAATCCCGAGCCCAGGAAGGCTTTCCAAATCTGATTCCGTATGCAACGGGTCGCGCACCAGCTTCCCGAGCATTTGATAGCCGCCGCAAATCCCGACCAGCGGGGTATCTCGCTCCCAAAGCGTATGTATCTTCTCCGCAAGCCCACTTGTCTGGAGAAATAGGAGATCCGCCAAGGTGTTTTTGCTTCCGGGCAAAATGACCAAATCTGGTTCTCCCAGGGCTTTCGCCGAATCAACGTACCTTATCTCCGCATCCGGTTCATCCCGCAGCGCATCGAAATCCGTGAAATTCGAGATATAGGGTAAACGAATGACGGCAATATCCAGTTTCGAACCAACCCCCAGTTCGCGCTCTCCAGGCTCTCCAGGCTCTTTAGTATCACTGGTTTGGCCCGCTCCTTTCACCCAGCCCTCCAAGGCGACAGAATCTTCCTCTGGAATCGCGAACTCGGTAAAATAAGGCACCACCCCGACGACGGGAATCCCAGTCTTCTCCCTAAGAAATTCCAACGCAGGCTGCAAAAGTTTGATCTCCCCGCGGAACTTGTTGAGGATAATTCCCTTAACCAAGGCACGTTCTTCGGAATCTAAGAGTTCCAACGTTCCGACGACCGAGGCTAAGGCCCCGCCGCGATCAATATCGGCAATCAAGATCACAGGAGCCTGAATCGCTTTAGCCACTCGCATGTTAACAATGTCATTGTCCTTCAGATTGACTTCGGCTGGGCTCCCCGCACCCTCAAGCACCAAAACCTCATTTTCCGCCAAAAGCGCAGCCAACGATTGTTGAACCAGAGGCCAGGCAAGCCGTTGATATTCCCCGTGATAACGGAGTGCCGTAAGGGTTCCTTGAGCTTTCCCCAACAGAATGACTTGTGAACTCGCCTGGCCCGTCGGTTTTAGGAGCACCGGGTTCATGCGTACATCCGGTTCACGTCCGGCAGCCTGCGCCTGCACAACCTGAGCCCGGCCCATTTCGCCACCCTCTTTGGTGACAAAAGAATTCAGTGCCATATTTTGCGCTTTAAAAGGGGCTGTCCGTAACCCCTCTTGGTAGAAAATCCGGCAAAATGCCGCCGCCAATACACTCTTTCCCACACTGGATGACGTGCCCTGAAACATCAAGGCGGCTGCGCGTGGGTTTGTCTGCCCTGAAGCTAAGCGTAAAAGCGCATTGACCGCAGCCGCTGCCAGAGGACTTCCCCCGCGTGTTCCGCGAATGGTGATGGAGGGAATCTCCTGGGAAGCCCATAGTTCCTCTTTGCTTTCTGCGGCTCCGACAAACCCCACCGGCATGCCGATAATCAGGGCCGGTCGGGAAGCGGGATCTTCAGCAAGACGCAGGACTTCGAGCAGGGCCGTGGGGGCATTGCCAATCGCAATGATCGCACCTGCCAACTCCCGGGCATGCAGACGCAAAGCCGTCATGGTCCGGGTAAGCCCCCAGGACTTGGCCTTCTCCGGCACTTCTGGGTCGTTTAGGAAACAAGCTACGTTTCCCCCCATTAAACTCAGGATCTTCTTGGAGACGCCCGAGCGCACCATCTCCACATCCGTAATCACCGCTGCCCCTCGCCGCAAAGCCGCCACTCCGGCCTGAATGGCCTCTGGATGGATCAGAATAGATTCCTCCAATCCTAAATCCCCACTGGTATGAATGAGCCGTTCCACCACAGGCAGTTCTTGCTCAACCCAAGCGTGCTTCAATTGACTGCGGATGAAATGCATGCTCTCCTGTTCAATGTGTTCCGGGTCCGTCAAAAACCCCTTCATGCCCCCATAGCCTCCTTAATACGTACACTCGCTAAGGAGGCGATTTGATCATCTGCCCCCAATGCCTGGCTAAAGATGATCTCCAGCTCCGGAAACTCCGCCCGCACTAGGGCGGCCTCCTCATGAATATCGACCGTAACGTGCATCCCTTCGAAGAGAAAAAGCGGCATGATGATGACCCGTTTGGCCCCCTTGAGCGCTTGCGCCCGAATCGCCTGCGGCAGGCTCGGTTCACTATGGGCCATAAAAGCGGGGGTAACGATGCGCCCTAAGAGTGCTTCTACTTTTTCCGCCACTTCAACCAGGCCTTGATTGGCCTCAGCTCGACGGCTGCCATGTCCTAAGAGAATGATTTCGGTATCCACAATCTTTCCTCCATCCTTTGAATAAATTCAGTACGATTTAGCTCAGGTTCGTTGCCGTCGGGCCGAGCCAACAGAATCAGCGGGATGCCCAACTGCTTACAAGCATTTATTTTTTCAGGTGTACCCCCTTCAACCCCGCTGTCTTTGGCTACCATCACGTCGATCCGAAGCTGTTTCAGGACAGCCTCATTCCACTCCTGAGAAAAGGGACCCTGGGCGGCAATGATCTGCCACGGTTTGAGACCTAGAGCCTCACACGTTATTAATACCTGGGACGTGGGGAGAACTCTTACATAAAGCGTTTTGCCCTCTAACCCGGTCTGGTTAAGCCACTCCGGCAGGTTCTTGCTGCCCGTGGTCAGAAAAATCCGTTCTCCAAACCCTGCCGCCAATTCCGCCGCCTCCGGAATCTCTGCAGCCCAGAAAACGCCGTCCTCCCCGTCCGCGCCTGAGGGTCGCACCCAGCGAAAGTAAGGAAGCCTGCAGGCTGAACTGGCACGTTTTGCGGTCTCACGCAGGCGGCTGGCATACGGATGTGCAGCATCAACCAAGGCGTCAAAGCGGCCGCGATTCAAGGTTTCTGCCAGCTCATCCACCGCGAACGCACCCTGGCGAACCGTCAGAGTCTGCCCGAGTTTGGACTGCCCTGCTAATTCCGCTCCATAGGCCGTGAGGACAGAAAGAAGCACGTCATGTCCCCGCAGCACCAGTTCCTCCGCCAGTAAACGACCGTCAGACGTACCTGCCAGAACCAGAAATTTCATACATCATACCCTCGCGGCGTAACCAGATAAGGACCGATCACGCGCGTATGTGAATTGCCAACAATGACCGTAGTCAACATATCAATCTCTGCTTTGGTGAATTCCGCCAGCGTGCTCACCCGCACACTGGACCCATGCCCACGCAACGCTTCGCGCACGATCCCCACCGGGGTTTGAGGGCTGCGGTATTCCAAAAGAATCTGACGCACGATCTCAATGTGTTCCGTGCGGCCCGTGCTCTTGGGATTATAGATAGCAAGAACAAAATCCCCTTCTGCGGCTAAACGGACACGTTTGAGAATCGTCTCCCAGGGGGTGAGCAAATCACTCAAACTGATAACGGCAAAATCATGCATGAGCGGGGCCCCAAGCAGGGAAGCCGCAGCATTCGCCGCTGTCACCCCGGGAATCACCTCCAAAGGCATGTCCAGGCGTCCCGCTTCCGCCAAACATTCAATCAGGATTCCGGCCATGCCGTAAACCCCGGCATCCCCGCTGCTGACCAAGGCAACCTTATGCCCTTCACTTGCGAGCCGGACCACTTCGCGGCAGCGTTCCACTTCCTGACGCATCCCAGTTGCCGCAATCATTTGGCTGCTAAGGAAAGGGCGAATCAACTCAATATAGGTCTTGTATCCTGCGACCGTATCCACTTCAGCCCAAACCCCACGGGCTCGCTCTGTCATATGTTGGGGATCACCGGGTCCGATACCGACAACCATGATCTTTCCCTGCTGATCGCGACCGTAATCCCTTTCATTTTGGTTTTGGGCAGAATCAAGCTGCCGTTCTCCGTTCCGAGCAAGCTCGCCGCTTCGCATACCCCGTCAACTCCTATCTTTTCTTGCACAAACTCTGAAGGCGTTAGCCCCGTTTCCTCATTCTTGGTTTGAATCTCAGAAGCCTTAAACGTGATAAACGGAATCCCCAAGCGGGCAGCCGCTTCGATGAGTCCCTGTTCTCCGGCTTTGAGATCAATACTGTAGATTCCCTTGAGCGCCGAGTATGAAGCTCCTACCTGAGTCATTGCTGCTGCAATGGCTTCAAGTACCGCATCCGAACTCACACCCCGGCGGCAGCCCACTCCGATGCTCAAAATCCGGGGAATCAAATAGAGTGCTGCTGAGGGAAACGTTGGAAAAGCGCTGATGATAATATCTGCCTGGAATGGTGCTACCTCTTGGTAATGCGGGTCACGACACAAGGGATGGGCAGCGGGCAGCTCCTGCTCTGAAAAGTAGCCCAGGTGACCGTAATCTAACAGCTTGCGGTTGACACCTGGCAAATGTTCCAGAGGCTCTACCTTCCAGTCAAAACGCCGGGCATATTCATCCGGGGCGGTGAAGCCCTGAACATCAGTCGCGGTTGTGATGACTGCGGTAGAGCCAGCGCGCGCAGCCAGATAGTTGGCCCAGGCGTTGGCCCCGCCCAAATGCCCGGAAAGGAGAGGAATGAGAAAACGCCCGGCTTCATCCCCGACCAGCACAGCTGGATCCCGCTCTTTTCCCTGCAGCAGGGAACCCATCTCCCGGACCACAATCCCAGCTGCCATGATCAAAATGAGCAGGCGATGGCTCAGCCATAATTCAGGCAAAAGTTCCCGCAAACGCCGAAAGCTTCGCGCTTCCATGGATCTGAAACCAGGCGTTGGCTCCTGCTCGGACGCCGGCTGGGTCAGCATACATCCGTTCGCTGGTATCTGTTTATGGCAGTGTTCATGCGCATAAATCTCTACTTCACCGGGCAAGAACTCAGCCAAGACCAAGGCCCGCTCCAGCCCCCGATCCGTCAAGGCGATGATGGCTGCCATTAAGAATCTCTCCCCCGACGATAGGCATGGGTAAAATCCGGATCATAAAGTTTAGAGCGAGCATAAGCTTTCCCCAGAAAATCGCCCACGAGGATCTGCGCGGTTTTCTGCACTCCGGCTTCCCGCACCTTTTGCTCAATATCTTCTAAGGTCCCCCGGACAACCGCTTCTTCCGGCCAGCTTGCCTTATAGACGACGGCAACCGGGGTTGAGATCGGATAACCCTCTTTGAGTTCCTCCACAACCTTGCCAATGTCCTGAACACTGAGAAAAAGCGCCAAGCTAGCCTGGTGTTTGGCCAGAGAGGCCAAGCGTTCCCCCTCAGGCACGGAGGTTCGCCCAGCAAGGCGTGTGAGGATCAACGTCTGAGAAACCCCAGGCAGGGTGAACTCGCGTTGGACAGCTGCTGCCGCAGCAAACACAGAGGAGACGCCCGGAATGACTGCATACGTAATCCCGAGTTCGTCCAAAACATCCATCTGTTCTTGGATCGCACCGTAAACCGAGGGATCCCCCGTATGCAGGCGAACGATCGATTCCCCTTGGTCCGCCCCGGTTTTCATCAAATGGATGACTTCTTCCAGGGTTAAACCGGCGCTGTCATGCAGCAAAACCTCTGAGCGGCAATGGCTTAATAATTCAGGATTGACCAAAGAACCGGCATAGATCACGCGATCCGCGTGCCTGAGGGCCTTTTGCCCTTTGACGGTTATAAGTTCCGGATCCCCCGGCCCTGCCCCCACAAAAATGACCTCTCCCATCAATTTTCCTCCTCTGCTCTGCCGACCGCCCCTTTGACGATGAGAAGGCTAAGGTAATCTATTTTCCCGTCCGGCCGCTGCGCTTCCGGATTCCACTCGATCCTTTCGTTGTCATGCCCGACTCTGGACAGCAACACGGCTGCGCGCTCCTTATCTTTAAGCCTGGCTAAGATCTCCGGCAAGCGCCGGGATACTTTCATGAGAACGAGATTGGGAAACCCCAGATAATCCTCGAGCCCGTCGCCACTGGGAAGAATCAGTAAAGGTTCATCTCCTTCCGCCAGCGGCAGATTCACACGGGCAGCGGCTGCAGCAAGGGCCATGATTCCAGGAACCGTCTCAATTCGTTCCTCTGGGATTTTTCCTTTCAGCTTGTCCAGAAGATAAGTATAGGTGCTGTATAAGGACGGATCTCCCAAGGTGATGAAAGCCACCGTCTGCCCGTCTGCCAAGAGCCGACGGATCCTCTCCGCTCCACTTTCCCAGGCCTGCTCCAAGACCTCGCGTTCCGCTGTCATCGGAAGTTCGATCTCGATTTGCCCCACATCAGGGCGGCAGTGCCCTTTAGCGATCTCCCAGGCCACGCTTTCCCGTTCCAGCTTGGATTTAGGTATGGCGATAACATCTGTCTTCCTGAGCACTGCCACGGCTTTCAGCGTCAAGAGCTGTGGATCCCCAGGACCGACCCCCACTCCGTAAAACCTCCCCCAAGTCATCCAACTTCCCCTCCTTTACGGGCTGATATGATAAAAACCTGATTTAAGGACTGCGCCATATGGAAATCTTGAATTTTAGGCCACCGAATCGCCTGAATCGAAACCGTGTCGATATCCTGATAACTCATCCGGGACAGAGCCTCTAAACCCTTGACAACACTTTCCAAGGTCACAGCCGTCATGACGAGTCTGCCTCCGCTCACCAGAGGAACCTTCTCAAGGATCGCTTGCAAACGTCCCCGGCTGCCGCCAATGATGCAGACATCGACCGGAGGAACCTGAGCCAACGCTTCGGGAGCCGTACCCGTTATGAGTTGCAGGTTACTCACGGCAAACTTCCTCTGGTTGGCCCGGATGAGTTCCTGGGCATCCCCGTCGCTCTCGACAGCATACACCATACCCTCGCCGGCTAAGGCTGCCGCTTCTATACTGATGCTTCCCGTCCCCGCTCCCACGTCCAGGACATGATCCGTCAGCGTAATCTGAGCTTTAGCCAACACTTGCACCCGGATTTCTGCCTTCGTCATCGGAACTTCCCCTCGAATGAATTCCCGATCGGGGATCCCGAGGCGCATCGCGTTATTCTGCCAGGGATTATGCGGATAGGTTGGATAAATAATCAGGATTGCCTGTTCTAGTTTCTGCGGGAAACGCGCTAATTGTTCAGCATCCAAAGTCTCCCAAACCTCATCCGGATAACACAGGGAATTCCCCAGCGCAATGCGCGGATTGATCCCGCGTTCCAGTAAGAGCTGAGCCACTTTTTGCGGGGTATTCGCTCCACCCGTGAGCACAGCCGTAGGCTTTAAGAGCGTTCGTGGCAGACTCGCCAAATCCCGTCCATGCACGCTCACAAACGCAGCATCCTGCCAGGGAATCCCCGCCCGCGCGAAAACAAATTGTACCGAACTAAGCCCAGGATGCACGGAAATCTTCTCTTCCGTAAACTCCCGCCGCAAGGCCGAAAGCAGGCTAAAAAAACCCGGATCCCCGGACACCAGAACCCCTACTACTAGATTCTCTTCCAAAAGGCTCCCGATCCGTTGCAAACTCTGGACAATATCTCCGGAAAGATGGAAAATTCCTTTTTTGCGCTCCGGAAAGAGCTGCATTGCGCGCGAACTGCCCACCACGGCATCGCACTGGGCCACAATCTCATGAGTCGCCTGCGGTATCCATTCCGGCCGACCCGGACCGATGCCAATGACATGGATCATGTCTTCCTCCTAAAAACAAAAATTCGAGCTCAGCGCTCGAAAATGGTTTGTCTAAATATGCAAACACATCTCCTATCGCTCGTAGGTCAGTGAACATTTCAAGGCAGGTCTCCTGGCTTCAAATCATCATCCTCCCCCCTTCCCGGCTAAGGCCAGTGGGTTCGTGAGAGGACTCCTTGTTTCACAGTGGCGGGACCGCGCCGGAATCACACCGGCTTCCCAATTATCCTCAATGCGAGGGCCTTGAAAACGTATTCAGTTTTAATTAGGGTATTCGACACCAGACCTAAGATTCCTGCTCCCAATCCCAACAGCTCGTTACTTTTGTTGTTGCTATCACTTTACCCTCTCGGACCATGCAAGGTTCCATCAGTAAGGCCAGTCCCAGCCGGCTGCCTGAAACAGTTTAACAGCCTCCTGATCCCAGCCAATAAATGTTCCGTCTAAACGGGTAAAGATGGTACCGATCCTTAACTTCTCCTGCACATACTGGCCGGCGCGATAGCTGGCTTGGGTCGCTAAGGCATCCAATATACCCTTGCGCCCTTGTTCGAGCAAGGATCCAGCGGCTCCTTCGACCGTCGGCCAAGCCGACAGATCTTGCAAATCCTCAGGCGGAAATCCGGACAAGGCAGCATGAGCCACCAAAATCTCCATCCGTGCATCTGCGACCCGGTTATGGGTCTGAAAAATCCCCCCGGCAACCTTAATGAGCTTGCCAATGTGCCCGAGCAGGACCACGCTCCCAAAACGCCGATATGCCGCTTCTTCGAGCAGAAAGCCGACAAAGTTACTCATCTGCACCACGGCCTCAGCCGCTACCCCCAGCTTTCCTGTAGCCGTCCGAAAGCCATAGTTGCCAGGAGTCAGGATGATCTGGCGGTGGCCGTAAGCCTTCGCCTGATCCAATTCCGGCAGGATGGAAGCCTTAAAAGCCTCTTCGGACATGGGTCTAACAATCCCCGTAGTCCCTAAAATCGAAAGCCCGCCCAAGATTCCCAAGCGCGGGTTCAAGGTGCGTTTGGCAACTTCTTCGCCTTGGGGGATTTCGATTTCCACTTCCAGTTCTGCTTCTGGGAAAACCTCGCGCACGGCCTTTGTGATCATTTGCCTGGGGATCGGATTGATCGCACTCTCGCCGACGGAAATGGCGAGCCCATTCTTAGTCACCCTGCCCACTCCCCACCCGCCTTGAATTTGTACGTTTCCATGGGCAGAAAGGATTCTGACTGAGGCGATCACATCCAGACCGTGGGTCACATCCGGATCATCTCCGCCATCCTTGACGATACAAGCCCGAGCGCCTAAGTCCCCCGGTTCTACCCACTTTAAAGGCAGCTTCAAGCGCCCCCCTTGAGGCAAAGGAATCTCCACCTGGGCCGGAACCGGCTTGCCATTCAAGTGTTCACAGGCCGCCTTCGCTGCCCCGGCAGCACAGCTTCCGGTAGTATACCCGTTTCTCCAGGCATGATGATCATTTTTTTCTGTCATCTTCGATACCCCATTCATGTGAAAGTGTCCATCCCAACAACAGTGATTCGATGGATTCATCGTTTTTCATTTTACCATGGCCCAAGCTTTTCATCTACAACAAATCTTCGTCTGCCTATTTTCATCCATCAGTGGATCTGCTTAGCGGCATGGAAGTCTGACTGATATCAGAAAGGCCTTAGAGATCTCATCTCCAAGGCCTTTCTGCTGTCCAAATTCCATTTAATTTGAACTACATAGATTGCTTTTTATCCCCTGTCATCAGCATTGATTTATCACCATTTCTAAATCTAAGGAATCCGTCCACCCCAATAAGTTCCGCATATTTTGCGAATTTTAACATTGCTAAGTTCGTCCAAATATAACCAAAGTTATTAAATGATCCCGCAGCAATAAATTGAACATTCATGAAGATCGCAATTAAAGCAGCCCAGAATACTCTAAGTCCTAGAATCATGACTACCCCAACTAAAATTTCAAGAATAACGACTAAAGCATCAGTCAGGGTTGGCATACTTAAAAAGACATTATTAGCAATCCAAGCAAATGCTTGGTTAATACCCAGTGGATCAAAATGAGTAACTTTTGGACCAACTAAATTCGTAACCAGCCCTTTAATCAGTCCGGCAGAATTGAGTTTACCATCACTAAACCATGCTAATTTGTGTAATCCAGCTTCGACCCATGCCCATCCATAAATAATTCTTGCTACTGTGAAGACAATCACTAAAATAGCCACTTTCCAATCCTTTAACTGTGCCTTAACCGCATCAAAATATTGTGTCATAACGAATAACCCTCCTTTAATGCTTTGAGTTCTTTCGTGTCATAGTAGCATCAGCCAAATTCCGTTAGCGCCCATGATAATTACCTGACTGACCTGCTTCTTTGTGCCTGGAACATGAAACCGATCGTTGCCGCATGAAGTGGCTTTAGGCCCATTCCTCGTGGAAGCGGGGCATACTGAAATGAGTGCGCGGTCCCAGAACCGTAAACAAGAACGTTGCTACCGACCCCATTGATCAACCGTCGAACTCAGCTCCCGTTACCAGACCACCTCCCATAATTACCCCGGCAATTACTTTTTTGAATCTACTTGTCCAAGCGACAGGATGATTATTGACCTGGAGGCATGAAATTTTGTTTTCCCATCGCTTTACTCTAATATTCTTAAGCAATTTGCGTGCCAACCTTTGGATAATCATCTGAGACCGCTACCTATCGGAGTTCCTCGTGAATATGAACACTTACGCTAACTCAAACTTGTGTTAACATTAACATTCACATAGTTAACAGTGTTAACTGCTAAGTTTTTTTCCTCAAAATTGGCAAGGCTTGCAGGAAAGCGGATAAATTTGGCGTATTTCTTCATATCAGCCGTGTTAACTCCTGGTTTCCGGTTAACACTGAAGATGAGGCTCAAGGATGAGGAGGCAGCATGGACGATCTTTTTCAAGAACTCCCTTATGCAGTGATAAAGCTAAATCACAAGAGTGAGATCATCGATCAAAATCAAGCCGCCCAGGCATATTTGCCTTATTTAGGCACTACTTGGCTAAAGTCCTGCCTTAAGCCGGAATCGCCTAAACCGCTCTCGCCGGCTTCAAACGCCAATACCGGGGACGAGTGCCGCTTTTGGGTGGGTTCGGAAAACCGCATCTTTTTTGCCCAGGTTTTTTGTGTGGCAGAGCATACCGATCGTCTGGTACTGATCGGAGAAGAACCGGATTTTCATACCCTTTTGCCCTTATCTTTGGAACGCCTTTTTGAAGATTTCCCTTCCGAACCGGATAATGTAGCCGAGCGAATTGCTACGCTCATTCAAGCTGCGTTGACCTTTGAACGCCTTGATCTCTTACGCGTGGATCCCAATCAGCGCAAATATGTCTATGCCTATTCGATTGGCATGGATGTTTCCGGCGTTTACCGTACCGCGTATCGAAAAATTCGCGAAACCGGCTTAGGATGGTTGCTGCAACAGCAAAAGCCCCATCTGGTCTCAGATTTCAGCCCCGGGCATTATTCTTTTCTTGAGGATCCACAACTTTATGCCTCAGGCTTTCGCTCACTTCTCCGGGTGCCTATCGTCTTCGACTACAGCATTGTCGGAGCGATTCTGCTGGCCAGCGTCAATCCCGGGCGTTTTCAGGTTGAACAGGCCTGGCTCATTAATCAAATCGCCAAGCATGTCGCTCACTCCTTCTTTCACGCCGGAACCCTGCTCCAGCGTGAATATCAAACGTTAGCCAATGCTACGCTCCTGCAGACTGTTTTAGCGGGCATTCCTCCGGACAAAGTCGAAGAATTTCTCCTCCTCTACTGCATCCAGCTCCGCCAAATTTCCCAGGCCGAACGGGTCGGCATCTCCCTGCTTGATCAAGCCAAAGGGTTGCGTTGCTGTGTCGTTGAAGCCGGGAAAGAATTGGCCAGGGTGCGAAAATGGGAGCCGATTCAGAATTCAGGAGTACAGGAGATGCTCAATTCTAAAAGCATTGTAGCCTTTAACCTCGCCGATCCCCGTTATGAAAATGTCGAAGGGGAACTCATAGGCTCTGGCTTCACCGCCATGCTTCATGCACCCATTGAAAACGAACAAGGGGAAATCTTCGCCTTGTTAACCGCTGTAACCTCTGACGAACGCGCCCTATCCCAGGCTTTAGCGGGGCTGTTCAAAGCCGCTTCGGAACAACTCGGGCTCATTCTCGCCAAAGCTCCTCTGCCAATCGAAGGCGCCCCGCCCAAGCGCAACCTCACCGCAGCCCTGATCCCCAATGGGTTTCAACATATCATCGGCTCCTCTGACGTCATGAAAGAAACCATCCGCCAAGCTTCGGTCGCAGCCAAATATGATTTCCCCATTCTGATTACCGGAGATACCGGAACCGGGAAAGAACTGTTTGCTAAAGCCATTCATGAATCCAGCTCAGTCGCAGCCGGCCCCTTCATCGTTGTCAACTCGGCGGCGATCCCCCCCAACCTCTTGGAATCGGAACTGTTTGGCTATCAGGAAGGGGCTTTTACCGGCGGTCTGCGCGGCGGTAAGAAAGGGAAGATCCTGCTTGCCCATCATGGTACGCTCTTTTTAGATGAGATCGGGGAACTGTCCTCCGAGCTTCAAGCAAAACTCTTGCGTGTCTTGCAAGAGAAAGAGGTCGAGCCGCTCGGATCGACAAAACCGATCCCAGTAGAAGTACGCATTATCTCAGCGACCCACCGTAACCTGCAGCACATGGTGGAGGCTGGTGAATTTCGCCTAGACTTGTTTTACCGTCTAAATGGAATTGAAATCAAACTTCCTCCCCTGCGCGAGAGGGAGAAGGATGTATTGGAACTTACCGAACATATTCTGGAATACCTCGCCAAATCCCACGGCACTCCCCTCAAGCGTTTGTCTGCCGAAGCGCAGGAGATGTTTTTGCATTATGCTTGGCCTGGGAATGTCCGGCAACTGCAAAACATGATCAATCGGCTTTTCGTCTTTGTGGAGGGCCAGCTGATTACGACCAAGGATCTGCCTCCTGAATTCGTTATCCCTGAACTCTCCACAGATAAAGAGAACGAGAAAGATAAACTTGAGAGGCTCTTAAAAGAATTCAATGGTAATAAAACTGCAATGGCCTTTCATTTAGGAATTACCCGAACAGGCCTCTGGAAAAAACTCAAACGCTTGGGAATCCAGTGAACTCTTTGTGCTTAAGTTGAACATCGAGACTCGGTGATATTCTATCCTACGCCGGTAGAAAACAAGCATGAACGCCGATCATTGATCGGGTCCATGCTTGTCTATTCACTTATGGTTTACCTCATGGGCTGCCTGGATGTTGCGTTCCTTTTGGGTATCAAACTCAGAATAATGCGGATCGCGCAGCGTAACTGGAGATTTCGGACGGGAAACCTTTTTCCGTGCTCCCATGATCAACCTTCCTTTCTGGCTGAAATCTACCCTTAGTGTTTCCCAACACCGCGGCGCTATACCCATGGGTACGGTTAGTTTTTTACTCTTTCAATGCTGGTGATGGTGTGCATGCCCCTCGTCATGATGTTCGCACACCCCATCCGTGGTAACCAAGCTACCGTCAGCATAAGCCGAAGCGACTTCACGCACAGAGCCGCTGGCTCCACGTAGGACTTCTAAACCTGAAGCTTCCAAACCATCAATAGCACCCCCGCCAATACCGCCGGCAATCACGGTCTCAACCCCCTTAGACTTGAGGAGTTGGGCAATCCCGGCATGTTGGTGCTCAAAACCAGTGGCATCCAACACTTCCACTCCTGTCACTTTGCCAGCCACGATCTCAAAGATCGTAAAGGCCTGGCTACGGCCAAAATGGGCATTAACCATCGGGCCGGTACTTGGAATAGCAATCTTCTTGTTCATTTGAAAAACACTCCTTTACACTATAGTATGCACAAGTTAATTCGGGTTCTGGCCTATTGCTCCTGAGCCTTCTCCAGCTTGGGCTCTTGGGATGCGGGAGCCTGGCCGCCAAAATGCTCATAATGTGTTCCCGTCACGATCTCCAGTTTGCCTGCATACTTGTTAACCATTTGAGTCGCTAAATGGTTGGGACATTCGCCTTCCAGTGCACCTGCACACAAAGCACAGGCGACATCATGCGCTTGGGCCTCTGCAACCGGGTTGTCTGGAGCAAAAAAGCAGCGCACCGCAGTTTCAACCTGTTCCAACGGTTTATCCCCCAAGTCGGGCGGAAAGAACTCATGACGAATCAGGCAGCTCGAAAGAAACAAAGTCTCCATCCCGTGCTGAACCATATGATCCACGATGACGCTTGCTTTTTCCGCCTCTTTGTTGCCAGCACAGCCACCGCAAGTGGATACCCCGATGAGCTGCAGCTCCTCACCCACCTTCTGGGCATGGGAAGCAAAGGCATCGGTTTTGCTAAAATAGGAATGGAGGCAATCAGCCATCGGACAGATAGTTTCTAACTTCTGACATCTTAGTATTCCGATTTTTCTCAAGATAAATCCCCTCCATAGGCTATATACCCCCAGGGGGTGTCTGCAGCCTTATGATACCGCTCGCAGAGCTAGGTTGTCAACAAAATTTGTCTGTTTTTTGGTCTCTTGCTGCTAAAATGATAAAATGTCTATCAGATACAATCTGTAACATGGGAGGTTATATTGTTGATGTGGAATTCCCCCGCCGAACTATCCCAGGCTTTGAGCCAACAAGGATATTTATTAGGCTCTGAGGCGGCAATTACCCTCTTCTTGGCTCTTGCCTTAGAAAAACCTTGTCTCCTGGAAGGCCCCGCCGGTGTCGGTAAAACCCAACTAGCCCTCTCGTTAGCCGAGGTCAGCGGCCGCCATCTGATCCGGCTTCAGTGTTATGAGGGACTGGACACGACCAAAGCCCTCTATGACTGGGATTATGCCAAACAACTTCTACGCTTGCAATTGGCCAAAGGCTCCGGTTGGAATGAAGTTAAAACCGATCTTTTCTCATCCGAATTCTTGTTGGCCCGTCCCTTACTGCAAGCACTCCTTTCACCCGATCCAGCGTTACTCTTAATCGACGAGTTGGACAAAAGCGACGAAGAATTTGAAAGTTTTCTCCTTGAACTGTTAGCGGAATTTCAGGTGACCATTCCCGAACTTGGAACACTAAAGGCTAAGACCAAACCGCTCGTGATCTTGACGAGCAACAATAGCCGGGATTTTAGCGATGCCCTGCGCCGCCGTTGTGTCCAACTTCAGCTGACCTATCCCTCTTTGGAACAAGAAACGGCCATTTTGCGGCAAAAGTGTCCGGAAATTGCCGACCGGCTTAATCAAGATGTCGCAGAGTTTGTGGCCAAGGTGCGCAAACTACCGTTGCGCAAACTCCCCAGTGTCTCGGAAAGCCTTGATTTTGCCCGCGCCCTCCATGCCTTGAGGGAAGATTCCCTCGATCTGGAGCGCCTGGTGGGAACGTTAGGCATTTTATTAAAATATCCTCAAGACCTCATCAAACTTGAAGAAAGGCTGCGCCGGTGGCAAGCTGAGAACCAGAAAAACCAGGGGAGGTAAAAACACATGGTTCACATCCTGCAACTCATTACCGCCCTGCGCCAAGCACTACCCCTCTCCACTCAGGATGTCAGTGAGACCATGGACGCACGGGTTCGCTTTCCCTTCCTCCCCGAGAAGGATGTCTTACGCACACTTCTTATCCACCGGCCAGAGGATGTTCCGACCTTTGACTTTATCTGGGACCTACTGTTCGGCGACTTGCAATCCCTATCAAGCCCTGTCACACCTGCGCACCGGGATAAGCGCAATTCGAGCCCCGGCGGCCTCGGCTTCGGTCGTGGAACAGGTGGAGTCAGCCTGGATCCGGGTGCATCCGCGGCCCTGCAATCCAGTTTGACAGCGCAAGCGCTTGCCTTACTTGAAGCTCTGAACCCCTTAGAGAACCAAGAAGAAGCCCTTAAACAGCTCTTAGGAGCGCTCGGGCTCTACGCTTGGCTCAACTCCCAAGCGCTGTCTTGCCAACGCGGGGAAATCTCGAGTGCTGCCTGGGACACCGCCCAGGAAGAATTTCTTGCCTTGCAGTTCGCTCTCAGTCAGGTGATACAAGCCTGGCAAATCAAGCGGGCGAATTCTTGGGATCACCTTGTGCAACAACACTGGCGTTATCGACCCTTACTCAACTTATCTCCTGCAGAAAAACGCCTCGTTCAGGCTGCTATCCGTCAGTGGGGGCGGACTTTAGCCGTGCATCCGGGATCACGCTTTAGGCCCGGCTCTCGGGGGACGCTCGACATTTCAGCCAGCCTGCGGCAAGCCGCACGCCGGGACGGTTTTATCTTTCAACCCGCCCGGAAAACCCGGATCACCAAGGTACCTGAACTCGTCGTGCTTTGCGATGTTTCTAACTCTGTCGCTCCTTATGTAGAGTTCCTGCTTTATCTCGTTTTAAAGCTGCGCAGCCACTTCCGCCGCATTCGGCTATTTCTCTTTATCGACACACTCTTCGAAATCCAGAACCTTCCCTTTGATCCGGATCTCAGCGAAGTGGACACAATCATTGAAACCTGGGCCCATAAAGGAAGTTCAGGCTTTTCCGATTATGGCCGGGTCTTGCGCGAGTTTGCCGATACGGTGTTGCCCGGCGTCAGTGCACGCTCGACCCTGCTCATCCTGGGGGATGGCAAAAACAATTATCGCCCACCCCAAACCGAATATTTGGCGCTAATTCAGGAGAAAGTCAGAAGAGTCATTTGGCTAAATCCGCTGGAAATGAACGAATGGTATGATCGCGATAATGCTTTAAGCCAATATCGGGAACATTGCACCCATGTCTTCCGTTGCCGTACCCTTCATGATCTTCAGATCATAACCCGAAAATTGATGCGTTAATAGTAAGGCCTGCCAGGCCGTACATGAATATACAGGGGCAGGCTTTCATTAGCAAGTTCTCGCGACGGCCAGCGGTCATTTCCCGAACGGGCAATGCGGATAGGTGCAGACTGGGCATTCGAGGCAAAGGCCGCCGTGCCCCAGCTTGGCGATGTCCCGTTTCGTTAAGCGTTCACCAGCCAAAACCCGAGGGGCAATCAAATCAAACACGGTGGTCTTAGAATACATCACACATCCAGGTAGGCCCATGACCGGAATCCCATCCAGGTAAGCGAGGAGGAACATCGCCCCCGGCAAAACCGGGGAACCATAGGTCACGAGTTCTGCCCCCATCCCCTTAATCGCGCTCGGTGTCACATCATCGGGATCCACCGACATTCCCCCAGTCACCAGAACCATTTCTGCCCCCCGGGCGAGATGCTCCCGAATCCGCTCCTGGATCATTGGAATATCATCATCGGCAAAACTCTGTCCGCTCACCTCTGAACCCCAGCCCTTAACTTTTGCCTGCAAAACAGGGCCAAACTTATCCTGTATCCGGCCGTGATAGACTTCGCTCCCAGTCGTCACCACCCCCACTTTCCAAGGCTTCAAGGGGCGGACTTGGAGAATCGGTTCAGCAAAGGTTCTGGCTGTGCGTTCAGCTTCTAAGAGGATTGATTCTTCCACCATCAGTGGTACCACGCGGGTGCCCGCCACTTTATCCCCAGCCTGAACTGGGCGGTGGCTATGCAAGGTGGCCAAGACAATATATTCCAGCGAATTTAGGGCCAGTATCCCTTCTTCTGTGGCATAGAGCAACCCAGGATATGCGGCTGTCAAGTTGACCTTTCCTTCATGGGGTTGACTGAGTAAGAGACCTGGGCCGGCAACAGCCTTCGCTAAACGTTCAGCCGCCTCATTTTCGTGAATCAGTCCTGCGTTTTGATCCCAGACATAGATATGCTCTTTGCCCATGCTGAGAAGAACCGGAATATCCTCTTTCCGTACGATATGCCCTTTGTGGAAGCGAACACCTTTTTTCTCACCGGGAATAATCTGAGTCATGTCATGGATCAAGACGCACCCTACGGCATCCTCTACCCGAATCTTTTCCATCCTAAAATCCTCCTTTTCTCATAACGGAAGGCATGCTCATTTCTAAGCAGACCCCGGTTTCAGAAATCTGAAACGGCCGCTGGACCATGGGCTGAGGCCTTTAGACTCCAGGGCTCGGTAGGTAAAAAGCGACAAGAGGGAAAACACAGTTTCCCTCTTGTATGTTACCTTATTCGCCTTAGGAGATCAAGTACTGCCCTATCATCCGACCCCTGACCTCCGACCTCCAACTTCCGACCTCCAACTTCCGACCTCTGACCTCTGAATCAGTACGGCCAGGGATAGGTCTCAATTCCATTTAAAATCACACAGTTCCGGACGGCAAATCCACCTAAGAAGAGCGTCGCAGCCAAAGCTGGGAATTCCCAGCCTGAGACAGCTCCTCCAAAAAGAAGATAGGCGCTCAAAACCAGCGGGAAAAGCACACCGAGAAGCGGATAGAGGAGGACAAAGCGGAAGGTTTTCAACATCCGATGCATCCCTTCCTTCGCCTCAACCGGGCCGTTGTGCGTATGCTCTAAATAGGCAAAGGAAATTCCGAAAGTCAACAGGGAAAGGGCGAAAATCCCGCCCGTAAACGCTGTGAAAACCAAGCCACTTACTGGGAAGAGGCTCCCGATAAAAGCGAGCCCCAATTCGAAACTCGTGACCAAGTAAAGCAGCGGCAAGGCAGGAGTATGCCACAGGGGAATGGATTCCGGACCCGCCAATAAGCCCCCGGAAATGATCGGGAATAAGAATCCGGCGCTCGCACCAATCGCCCCGAAGAAGAGTTGAAACGGTGCTAAGGCTTGACCAATCCCACCGATAATAGGTAGGTTCGGGTATTCAGGAAGCACATAGAGAATCGCCCCGATATAATTTAAGACGATGAGGATAACGTCCCAAGAGATCCCGGACTTTGTAAAGTTGTTTAAGGAATAAACCGCATTCAGCGGACGTTCCAGGTCGAAAAATACGAGAAACATACCCGCTATAGCGAAGAGAACAAGCCCACTGATCACGCTCAGGCCAATCATCGGCTGGGTCGCAGCAAAGAAATGGAAGATGAAGGCCAAGGCGATCAGTGCTCCGCCAAAGCCGCCAAAAAATAAATATACGGACACCGGCCATTCATAAGCCTCTTGGTGTTCCAAATGCATAGGCTTTGCCATGTCAATCCCTCCTCTTAAATGGGGACATTCCTCCCACTTCAAATTTAGCCGTCATTGGAGGTGTGTCCCCTGACCATTTAATGGGGACATTCCTCCCACCTCAAATTTAGCCGTCATCGGAGGTGTGTCCCCTTTCCTTAAAAGATGTAATAGACGCGCGGATTCGTGCCCAAGTCGGGGCGCAACGGTTTCGCCAGTCCGCTGGAAACAGCCTTGGCAACAGCACTCGCCGGGTCGTCCAAGTCTCCCACCATGCGGGATATCGTCGGACAGGTGGAAACACAGGCCGGTTCCATACCGCGGGCGATCCGATCCTGGCAGAAGGTGCATTTGTCAATATGCACTTTGGTGTGTTGAGCTGCCTCCCCGTAAACCTCTTTGGCCTGGCGTACGTCGTTCTTGTCATAGACATACCGGGCACCATAGGGACAGGCTGCCATACAGGCCTTACATCCTAAGCAGGTATCATAATTAACCAAAACAAACCCATCGTCGTTCTTAAACGTGGCTTTTGAAGGACAGACCGTCATACAAGCCGGTTCTTCGCAATGCATACAAATCGTGGGGACAAAGTAGCGGCCTGTGTTGGGATACTGACCTGTCTGAATGTCCTTTACTTTGGTCCGCCATTTATCAGACCAATAGGGTGTTTGATTCTCTAAAGCACACGCTGCCGAACAGGCTTGACAGCCGACGCAGGAGCGCAAATCAATGACCATGCCATAGCTCGCCATCTTTCTTCCTCCCTTACTTCGTCACACGAACGGTGAATTCTTGTGAACGGAATGCACTCACAATCGGCTCGACTTGATACGGAACGATCTTGTTCAAAGCGGTGCCTACACCTGCACTGAATGTAAGCAGAGGATTCTCCGTTCCGAAGGAAGAGGACATGAATACCGTATCCGGACGAACCATTTCCGTGACAAAAGCCTTGATTTCAGCCTTTTGACCGCTTTGGCAATTTTCCAAGGTGACAACGTCCCCTGTCTTAATGTTCAAGAGGGTAGCCCGCTGCGGGTTGATCCACAAGCCCATGAACTCGTCTTCTTTGTTTTTGGAAAGTGCCATCAGGATCGGGTTATTGGAATTCGTGGAAGCATAAGAAACTGTGGGCACTTTGCCATAGGTGAAAAAGAACTCATCGGGTTTCTTCTCTTGGTTAACCTGCGGCGGGAAATACACAAGACCAGGATCCCAATTCACACGATAACCCTGTTGCTGTACGAAACCAGCCAAGAGGAGGGAATAGATTTCAATCCGTCCAGACGGCGTCGGCACCGGCAGATGGCGGCAGATAGCAGCGTGTTCCAGAAGCTTCTCCTTGGATTCAACCACCACGACGCCCTCTTTACGCAGCCGCTCTTCGAGCTTGTCCGGAGTGGTCTTCAAATTGTTGGCATGATACTTAAAGGAAACATTACGCATGGCTTTGGTAAAACTTTGCTCTCCTTTGGTCGCTTTGCCGACCTCTGCTCTAATGTCATTTAAATCATACCCGGAAAATGCCGCAATCGTCTCCATGAATTTATCCAGGGCACCGAAGCCAATCGCAAATTCAAAGAGAATGTCAGCTGTTCCCTTGGTTTGAGGATGGGGATCAACCGCACTGAAGCGGGTGGTAATGGCCAAGTCTGTTGACGGCCCTGCCCCATAAATAAACGGTTCCTCCCGCTCAATGTAGTTTTGATTGGGGAGAATCACATCCGCATAAGCAGCCGTATCCGAGGGAACAATGTCAATGGCTACGATGACAGCCATATTGGGATGGGTTAGAAGTTTCTTCCAACGGGATTCCGGATAGAAGTGGCGAACAGGGTTCGCCGCGTTCATCATTAAGGCCTTAATCCGATATGGCTCACCGTTGAACATGAGTTTGCCTTCGACGGCTTCATCCAAACCATAATCAGAGAAGGCCGGGAAGATGATGCCGGGTTTTCCTTCCGCCTTGTCTGACATGGATTTGGCCATCGCAAAGGCAGGATGCCCATGGGACCACTCCCTGGGGTCGAAGAATTTACCGGCAGCCGTAAGCGGGAACTGGAGCCCGGGTAAACTCAAAACCGGAACTTGTTCTCCCTTTTGCATGGCTTGCAGGAAATGCATCAGTTTTTCCCGGTATTCACCGGACATCATCCAGCCGCCCGGAACATCGAATCCGCCAACCAGAGCTTGCACAATGGATTGCAAGCGGCGGGTATTTAGGATGTTTTCATAGCGGGCCCCGTGCCAGCCGGGATCAACCAGGGCCGGGCGGGTTTGGCCGAATTCAACCGCAATCCGTTCGATCGTAGCTGCAGGAATGCCGGTTTCCTGTTCTGCCCAAGCCGGAGTGAATTTGGCAGACTGCTCCACCATGTATTGGAAAATCGTCTTAACTTTTTGGCCGTTGAACTCAAAGTCCTTCGGCACTTCAAGCGAAGCTACGAGTTTCTTGCCATCAACATCAACGGCATTGGTATTGCTGTAGCCAGGAAGTTTGCGCACTTCGCCGCTGATTTGATCGCGAACCCAAAACGCAGTCGGGAACCCTTGCTCATTCGTCTCCATCATCGGCACCACCATGCCTTGATGCTCCATAGCCAGGAACGGCATGTTGGAGTGCTCGATCAGGAAATCCTTCTCATAGAGCCCCTTACGCAGCATAACATGAATCATCGCCAAAAAGAATGCCGAGTCAGTTCCGGGTTTAATCGCCAACCACTCATCAGCCTTAGCGGCCATTTCCGAGAGGCGCGGATCGAGGACGATCACTTTGGCTCCCCGCTTCTTAGCCTCTGCAAAACGCACAAGACGACTGGTGGAAGCTGCAGCAACCCCGGAGTTAGTCATAGAGAGAATAATATAGTGTGCATTTTCGAAATCCGCCAGAACCTCATCATGAAAGTTGAAGTTCCCGGTGACCATGTCATTGCCAAAGTGGCCGGCCGCCACACAATGCTGCATCGGCGAAGCCACAATATTCGGGATTCCCGTCGCAAACACAAATGATAAGGCCAAAGGCATATAGAATACACAAGATGTCCAGCCGCCAACCATGCTCATTTCCCAGGGTTGAACTTGATTTTCCTGGATTTTCTGCATCACATAGCCGTAGGCTTCCTCCCATGAAGCAGGGCGAAAATTCCATTCCCCTCTCTTCGAGCCGGGAACTCGAATGAGCGGAGTGGTTAACCGTTGGGCATCATACGTTTGGCGCAAGCCCGCCTGTCCGCGTGCACAGGTTTTACCCCTATTTAATGGGCTGTTGGGGTTTCCTTCAATTTTAACGGCTGTCTTTTTCCCATTGACGGTTTTAACCCCAACGCGTACGTTGCAGACCGTAGAACAGAAATTACAAATGCTCGGTACCCACTCCACATCCCGTGAAGCGGTAGTCTGTCTGGCTGCAACGTTGCGTTCTTTTTGAGAACTCATTACCCTTTACCCCCTTTGTACACATTTTCTTTATCAAAGTGAGCATATAGGTTTTTTATTGATTATGCCACCGACAAATAGACGCATTTTTTTGGATTCTGCTCTTGAATTCTTAGTATTATGAAAGTACATGTCCATTTTCGCAGTTTTACCCCTATACCATGGGAAGGTATAGAAATATTTTATTTGCAATCCCGCAATATGATGCCTATTCTGCGATACGAATCTACCTTTACCCGGTATTTTTGCTTCCGCAACGTAATCCTCTCTGCAACTCCCTTGATCACGGCCAGCCGTTCTTCCGACACGGGCCTTGCAGGAATTTTATCTCTTCAGAGCGAAATAACTTTGAAACAATACTTTTTTGGGCTGGGGGGGTCGAGCGTGACCAAAGATGATGAAATTCGCCAAGTCTTGGCAACCATACCGGGCTGGAAGCAACTCCCGCAGGAATTCTTCGATTTCTGCCTGACCCGAAGTCGTTGGCGCCACTACGCAGCCAAACAGTACCTCTACTTTTCCGGAGATGATCCGACAAGCTTATTCATTTTATTCAACGGCAGGATTCAACTGATCCTTACCGGGGAATTCAATGAGAAAATCCTGCGTGTCCTGCGCCCACCCACGTTCTTCCCGGAGGTCGCCATCGATGGAAAACCGTATCCCCACGCCGCATTGGCTCTCGAAGCAACGGATGTCCTCAGCCTCGACCGTGAAGCTCTGCGGCAATACCTCGGAGCACATCCCGCCCTACTCTGGCCCTTTATGCAAGCGCTGGCCACCGACCTTCGGCGCAGCTACCGCCAAATCAAAAACCTTTCCCTTGGCGATGCGCGGCTCCGCCTCGGTGCAAAGCTTTTCGCTCTGGCCCATGCCCATGGCAAACCGACCCATAACGGCTTACTCATAGGCATCCCCCTTTCAGCCACGGAATTGGCCGGGATGTGCAGCCTGGCACGGGAATCCGTCAGTCGTATCCTCGGGGAATTGCGCCAAACAAACCTCATCGAGGTGGATAAGAAAAATATCACTGTCCGCAATGTCGACGGTCTGCGCCGCTGGATTCACGAGCGGGAAAGCCTCAAGGGTTCCATCTAATCCCGCTCCGCTGTCCTCTCTGCAAGGTGCAGGCGTTCAAGAAAGAAGCTCAACCGTTCTCCCGGCAGGCTTTCCTGAAAATACCTCGTGATGGCTGAGAGCGCCCATGCTTCTGCTTCCTGATCCTCTGCAGCAGCTCCTGAAACTTCGGCAAACCTCGGGTGGCGGCCAACCCTTCCGCCTTGCAACAAGCGCCAACCCGTTTTTCCCGGGCTTAACGCACCGGTTGGGCAAACGCGAAGGCAGTCCCCGCATTGAAGACAGCGGAGTGCATCGATGAGAATCTCTTTTCCGTTCCAAGCGAGTGCTTCTTCCAAACAAGCGGCAACACAGCCTTGACAGCCGTTGCACAGCCCTTTATCCCATCCGGGCTCCACGTAACCGATCATCCCCAAGTCTTTGATTTGCGGTCGGGAACAGCCGTTGGGGCAGCCTGCCACCGAAATTTTGGGCAAGTGGTGATACTGAACCACACCGAATTTCCGCTTGAGCGCGTTTCCTATCCCTAACTGGCTTAAACCAGATTCAAGCCCCTTGACCAGCGAAGACCAATTTCTGGCCGCTTTTGGACAATTCGGGCGGCAAAGTTCCAAAACATACTCCTCAGGCATTGAAATTCCTCCGTTCGGGTCAAACTAATCTCAGTATAATCGATCGATCCTCCGGAGGATGTGGTCTATGTCACAGTTTATAAGATAAAGGGGATATGAGGATGAATCTGCATCAACTGCGTGTTTTCTATTATGTCGCTGGGTGCCTTAGCTTTTCCAGAGCGAGTGAAGAACTCGGCATCAGCCAACCTGCGGTTTCCGTACAAGTCCGCAAATTGGAAGAAGAGATCGGGGCCGAATTAATTGAGCAACTCGGCAAGAAGCTGTATCTTACTGAACCTGGCCAACGGTTGCAAGGCTATGCCGAAAGGATCTTTACGGCCGAACGCGAAGCTGAAAACATGCTTGGTGATTACCGAGGGCTTAATGCCGGAGAATTGATCATCGCCACCTCTTCAACCTTGGGAACCTATTACGTTCCACCTCTCCTGGCCGAATTCCGTCAGCAATTCCCTAACCTCGAAGTAACCCTAAAGATGGGTAATACGGAATGGGCCGAAGATCAGCTTTTAAAAAACACGGTGGACTTGGCACTGGTTGAAGGCGATCTCGCCCATGCCTCTGAATTCAGCATCATGCCTTTTCTAAATGATCAACTGGTGGTTTTCGCTTCGCCCCAACATCCTTTTGTGGGCAAAGCAATCACTGCCGCTCAATTATCCTCAGAACCTTTTGTCTTGCGCGAACCCGGCTCCAACACCCGCAAGATATTCCGTTCCATTATGACAGAACGCGAAATCCCGATCCAAATCTTAATGGAACTTGAAAGCCCTGAAGCGATTAAACGCCTCGTCTCCTCCGGTCTCGGACTTGGAGTCCTTTCCAAACTCACCTTGGAATGGGAAGTTGCCTGCGAAAGACTTGCACCTCTGGATGTCATCGATCTGAACATTGAGCGTCATTTTTCCATTGTCCTACACAAGGACAAGAAGCCAAACCGTGCCAGCCAAGCCTTTATCGACTTTGTCTGCCGCTACGCATCCCAGCACCGTGATTTTCTTTCCGATTGTGAATGTGCGCGCCGTCACGGCCTTGCCGGGCTAAAGCCTAAACATGAATAACATGATTATGACCTCTTTTCAGAATATTATGCTGATTGCCCGTGATTTGACAGGATAATTACGAGGTGCTAACGAATATTATTAGCAATCAATGCCCCCTTGTACAGGGGGGATCGTGAACAAGGATAACAGGAGGTGTACGGATGAAAGTAAAAACTTTAAGCGACGCAATCGCACAAATCCCTGCTGGAAGCTCGGTCGCTTTTGGCGGGAACACCATGCACCGGGTTCCCGTGGCCGCAGTGCAGGAACTCATCGTTTCGCACAAACCCATTCGTGTCATCAAATCTGCAGGCTCCCTGGAAGTAGATGCTTTGTGTGCGGCCGGTTTAGCCCAGGATATAACCTTTGCCTACATCGGGTACGAGAACTTCGGCCTGGCACCTTTTTTCCGACGGGCTGCCGAACAGGGCACGTCCATTCTGCACGAACACACTTGACCCTCATTGGTTGCAGGGCTGCGGGCCGCAGCCTACGGTTTGAGCTTTATGCCCTTATCCCTACTTGGCGGTTCCCAAATCCCAAGTGTCAATCAGTGGCAAACGATTCGCGACCCCTATACTGATGCTGAATACCTGGCTATCCCTGCGATTCGACCAGACTGGGCCATCCTACATGTTCAGCAAGCTGACAGCTTAGGAAATGCCCGCATTTACGGTTCCAAGTTTGAGGACGTGATTCTCTCGCGGGCAGCCCAGCATATCATCATCACCTGTGAGGAGCTTCTTCCCGAATATGCTTTGACTGACGTGCCTGAAGCAACCGATATTCCCGGTTTTCTGGTGGATGCGGTGGTGTATGCTCCTCGAGGGGCTTGGCCTACCAGCTGCTACCAGCATTACTCCCTCGATGAGGAAACCATCAGAACCATCACCACAATGAAAGAAAGTGACCAATTTCTCGCCTGGATTCACAACCTCCCAACTCCCCCGACTTCTCCGCTCTTCGATACGCCATTAGCGAAGGAGCATATGGTAAAGGAGGGAAACACATGAGCCACAAACATACACTCGAACAGGCTTACATGACCGTCAGTATGGCCCGTCTGCTCCGGGACGGTGAAACCGTCTTCCACGGTATCGCCTCTCCCGTTCCCATGCTGGCTGCCCTTTTTGCCCAACACACCCATGCCCCGAACCTCACCTATCTTAACATTTCCGGAAGTGTAAATCCACGGCCAACGCATCTGCCTCACAGTACAGTCGACCCGCGCCTCTTGGAGATGACTTCGTCCCTCTTCCCCATGTCTGAGGCCTTCGATCTAGCCGCGAAGGGCCGCCTGGACAGCGTGTTTTTAAGCGGAATCCAAATTGACCGCCATGGACATATCAATATGAGTGCGGTCGGTTCGTTCGCAAAGCCGAAGGTCCGGCTACCCGGTGGAGCTGGAAGCGCCTTTCTCGCAGAAAACGCGGGCCGCGTACTGCTTTGGCGCACGAAACACGATCCCCGCAGTTTTGTCAACGAACTCTCCTTTTGTACCGCGACCCCTAAACAGGAAGTTTATGTGGTCACCCCGCTTTGCGTGTTTCAGCGTGAACATTCTGAATTAGTCGTATCCTCGATCCATCCCTACAGTTCGGAATCCGCAATCCGTCAGAATACGGGCTGGGAAGTTATCTTCTCCCCAAATGTTGAAACAACCCCTCCCTTAACCGAGGACGATTGGCGGCTGTTGACCGAGCTGGATCCGGAGCAAGCAGTTGCGGTTGAATTCTGAGAGATAATTAAGACAAAAAAACGGCGCAGGGCCGTTTTTTTGTTGGGATCGTCAAACGATTTAACCGCGTGCCTTCAATTCAGAGCGAATTTCCGCAATCGATTCCTGCAGCACCTTGGTTTGAGCATCATACTGTTTCACCTTGCCGCCGCTAACATGCAATCCGGTTTGTTTCAGGACAAAACTCTTCTCCTCTTCCAGTTCTTCGAGTTCATCCTCCAGGTTTTGCAGCCGCCGTTCGAGAACAGCATGATCCAGTTTTGCGAGATCCTCCACCTCAAATACCCTCCTCTATTCTTTAAGCTCTAAACTCATTATAACCAAAATCCCGGCCTAAAGGTATATGTCTTTTGAAAGCTATCCATAGTCTAAATCAATAGATGGGGCAAATCGAGCATCTACTCGTATAACTTCATAAAGACTTTTTCCAAACTTGCACCTTGGGCTGCATGCGCTTGCCTTAAGGCTTCAATCCGGCCAATTGCCGCAAGCTGTCCCGTTCGCAGGATGCCCACACGCTCACAGGTGCGCTCCACTTCGTCAAAGCTGTGTGAAGCGAGCAGCAGCGTCTTGCCGCGCTCTTTTTCTTCACTGATTAAGTCCACAAAAACCCGTTTCATCAAAGGATCAAATCCAGAAGTGGGTTCATCGAGAATAAGAACGGGCGCATCGAGCATCAAAGCCGCAATGAGCCCTACCTTCTGTTTCATCCCCTTCGACATCTGGCGTAGATCTTGGTTTAGATCAATATCCAAGCGCTTGGCTAAGCGTGTCCCTTGCCTGCTGAAGATCGCTTTATCCCCATGCAGCCCGCACACCAATTGCAGAAAGTCAAGCCCTTTCATCCCTTCTAAAAAGTGGATTTCGCCGGGAAGGTACCCTACGATACGTTTAACCTTCACAGCCTCTCGCCAGCAGTCCCATCCGTGAATCAGGGCCCGGCCTGATTCCGGCTGAATAAAGCCCAGTAAATGGCGGATAAGTGTCGTCTTGCCAGCACCGTTTGCTCCTAATAGGGCAAAAGCCTCCCCTGCCTCTACTTGAAAAGAAAGGGAGTACAATCCCTTGTCCTCTCCATACTGTTTCGTCAGTCCCTCTACACAGATCAACGCCATTTCCCCCTAAAGTATTCTTCTTACAGGATATGGCCTAATCCGATATTGTTGAATATTACACTTTATATCAACAGATTGAGCTTAATAGTCAGATTTGTTATACTGATATAAAAGAGGGAATATGAGTGGCTATCAAATGTAACTTGAACAGGATATTTGCGCCGCTCTCAACTGTCAACCTGGCTGGAGTTTATACCGGATAAGGAGGATTCCAATGGAACGGAAATTTAGTGTTGTCTTAAGCTGGGATGAAGAAACTCAGGTTTACGTTGTAACAGTTCCCGCTCTGCCTGGTTGTGTTACCCAGGGTAAGAACAGGGAGGAAGCCTTAGAACGGGCAGCAGAAGCTATCCAGGTCACCTTGGAGGGATTAGCCGCCACTGGACAACCAATTCCCCATGGAGCGGGTGAAGCGTTTGTTAGTGAAGTAGTGGTTTCCGCATGACCCGTATGCCAAGAGTATCTGGGAAGGATGTTCTAGCCTAAACTCTCCATAGACGAATTCATAGAACTGCTTTGATGTTGCGCGACGCTTCTTGTTCCAAGAAAAAAATCCCTCCATCAAGGAAGGATAAGCACATAAGCCCAATATTCAAGCCATCAAAACTGGTAATTTTGACGGCTTTTTGATGTCCTTTTTGCCGGTAGGTGTACAGTACGTGTATTTCATGCTTTTCCCGGATACCGACGATCCCTGAAAGCCTTGGTATGACTGGTGCGCCACCACGGGATCGAACCGTGGACCTGCCGATTAAGAGTCGGATGCTCTACCAGCTGAGCTAGTGGCGCAATCAACATTAACTAGTTTACAACAAATCGTCTAAAAGTCAAGGACTAATTCTTGCTTAGCCGTCTAACCATCTTAGCCATTATCCTTGCTCCAGAGGCTTGCCGTGGCATTCTAAAATCTTGGGTCTTCCAGAAGTGCCAGTAGCAGTTCAAGCGTTGCTTCGATATCTTCACGTTCCACAATTTCGGAAGGGGTATGGACATGGCGAGTGGGGATTGAGAGCACCCCAGCGGGAATCCCGCCTTTGGTCAACTGAATTGCCCCCGCATCCGTTCCTCCGTTTTCCAACACCTCCCACTGATACGGTATCTCCCTCTGGGCAGCCATATTGGCCATCCACGTTTTTACTTTAGGAGGGGTAACCATTGAGTGATCCAGGACTTTGATCGCCACCCCGCCACCCAACTTCACAGCCATCTTCAGGCCTTTAGGGGTATCCCCGGTTCGGGTTACATCGAGCACGATTCCTAAATCCGGCTCAAGGGCAAAAGCAGCAACCTTCGCACCGCGTTGCCCGACCTCTTCCTGAACGCTAAAGACAAACGCAAGTTCGTGCGGGGAACGGGTTCGTTTGAGGACTTCAATGGCCACAAAACACCCCGCCCGATCGTCCAATCCCTTGCTCATCACTCGAGAACCCAGCTCGGTATATTCCCCCACAAAGGCCAAGGTGTCCCCAATCCCAACTAGCGTTTCGGCCTCCTCCCTTGAATTTGCGCCGATATCGATAAAGAGCTTGGACAGGTCTAGCTCAGACGGTTTCTCTAGCTTTTCCATCCCAATCGTACCCATGCGGCCGTTCTTAAGCCGCACACGCCGATAGGGTAGGTCACCTATCCTGATGCCGCCGATGGTTGTAAAACGGAGGAACCCCTGAGCATCGATGTGGGTGACCATCAGCCCAATCTCATCCATGTGTGAGGCTACCATAATCCGCTTGCCGCTGCTTCCTTTGCGGATAGCGATGAGATTTCCCAAGGTATCCAGCCGAACTTCATCACAATACGGGCGGACGGCCTCAACAATGACCTCCGCGACCTCCTCTTCAGAACCTGAAGGTCCAAAAGCCTGAGTCAGGTGTTTAAGCAGGGAATAATCCAACGGATTTTCCGACAATCGATTCATTAAGAATGTTCCTCCTTTAACTTAAGCTGTGCGTTTGGGGCAAGCTTTGCGGAAGTTCGCGTAAAGCTGCATCGATCAAATCGATCGTCGCCCCTATATCCTTGTCCGCCACCACTGAAACGAAGGAATGGATATAGCGGCAAGGGACACTGATCGCGAGGGTGGGAACTCCGGCCTGGGACACATGAATGACCCCGGCGTCATTCCCTCCTTTGTTTCCGCGGCGAAATTGCAGCGGGATTCCCTTCGCTTTCGCCAAAGCAGCGAGTTGGCGGATCAGGGCCGGGGCATAGAGAGTGGCATTGTCCATGATGGAACAGGCAGGACCCTTGCCGACCTCGGTGACCCAATCCTGATCCTCGACATCCAGCATGTCCCCGGATACCGTGCCCTCCAAGACAATGGCGAAATCCGGTTTAACATGGAAAGCGGCCACTTTCGCCCCTCTCAGACCCACTTCTTCTTGAACGGTAAAAACCCCAACCAAGGGGAAGCGGTAATTCTTCTTGAGGATCTCCGTGAGTACTGCACACCCCACGCGATCATCCATGGCCTTCCCTTTCCAGTGAGCCCTGCCGAAGGACTCGTATTCCGTATCGAAATAGGCATAATCTCCAAGCTGGACATGCCTCAAGACTTCTTCTTTGGACTTGGCGCCGATGTCAATATAGAGTTGCTCGATTTCGAGCGCCTTTTCCCGCTCTGCCGGTTTGGTCAAATGGATGGCTTTGGAGCCAATGACGCCATTAAGCTTGCTTTCGCCGATTTTCACGGCTTTCGCTAACAAGATGCGGGCATCCACTCCGCCAACCGCTTCAAACTTCAAGAACCCATCTGAGGTGATCTCTGTGATCATTAAAGCTACTTCATCCATATGGGCAGCCAGCATGACTTTCGGGCCTACTCCCTGGATGTTCTTCTCCGCGATCAAGTTACCCATTTTGTCAATAAAAAGTCGATCCACATAAGGTTCCAGCGTTTGCCGAAGCATATCCCGGATAGGTTTTTCCGCTCCGGAAGCACCGTTTAACTCGCTCAGAGTCTTTAAAAGCATAGGAATTCCTCCAAGTTCTCAGGCAAATTAGCGATAAACTCAGCCAAAAGCTTACCGGAATGAACTACATCCATGAGATCCAAGGTCTCCACGGAGGTATGCATGTAGCGCAGGGGAATCGAGATGAGCCCGGTAGGGATACCTGCCTGGCTTACCTGCATCGCCCAAGCATCCGTTCCCGAACGCCCGGGAATGGGGTCGAGTTGATAGGGAAGATGGGCAGCCTGAGCACTTTCTAGAAAATGTTTGTAAATGGCCGGATGGATATTGGCCCCCAAAGCGATCGCGCTCCCTTTACCTAATTCAATGCTGACGTTGGTATCAGGGCTCGACGCATGGGTCACATCGATAGCAATCCCGATATCAGGATGAAGCGCAAAGGCGCTGGTGGCTGCCCCCCTCAGGCCAACTTCTTCCTGAGTAGTAGCAACACAGATCACATCGTGCCTGAATCGACGTTTCGCGAGTTCCTCCAAACAAACGGCCATGACAACAACTCCTGCCCGATCATCAAATGACTTGCCCGCGAAGGTTTGATTTAAGAGTTCATAGGTATGGCGTTTAAAAGTAGCGATATCTCCGATTTGGATAACCTCGCGGATTTCCTCCCCTTTCATTCCCACATCGATTCCCAGTTGATCCATGTGCAGGGCTCGTCCTGCTTCACTGGCTTTAAGCAAATGCGGTGGCATCGATCCGATCACCCCTGGGACTTCACGTCGACCATGGATGATCACTTCTTGGGACATGAGTGTGCGTTGATCCACTCCGGCAATATCGGTAAAACGCAGGAACCCCCTGGCATCAATGTCCGTAACCACCAGACCGACCTCATCCATGTGGGCTGCAAGCATCACTTTATACGTCCCTTGGCTCCCTTTTTTAAGGGCATAGACATTACCAAAGCCATCGACCGATACCTCATCGGCCAGAGTGCGAAAGGTAGCAGACACCAGAGGTTCAAGCATGGATTCATACCCTGAAACCCCGCTCCCTTCGGACAAAGCCTTTAATAAATCTTTGGCGCGTTCGCTGGACGCGTTCGCCACGTTGATCATCCTTTCTTCGAGTTCACTCTGCTTGAGCCAGGTTTAGAATGGCCTGCGCATAAACCCTGGCACTGAGCACTAAACTGTCCAGCGTGATGTATTCATCCGGACAGTGAATCACTTCCGGTTCACCAGGAAGAACTGGCCCAAAAGCCACACCCTGAGGCATCGTCTTGGCATAGGTTCCTCCGCCAATCGCGAAGGCATAAGGTTCAAGTCCGGTGACATCGGCGTAAGCCTTCAACAAGGCCTGAACCAATTCTGAATCCTTGGGCACATAGTGGGGGGCATAATCTTGTAAAACCTGTACACTATATCCGCCTTGTGTTGCCAGTTGCGTAATCGGTGCGAGGACATCCTCTCTACGAAATGTTACCGGATAGCGAATGTCGATCACGAAACGCAGGCGTTCCGACGTCATCTGCAGAAGGCCCAAGTTCAAGGACAGTCGGCCCGAAGGTTCGTCTTCAAAAGTAATGCCCAACCCCTCACCGGAAAACCCTTGGCAGGGATGGGCCAAGAGCCAGTCCAGTAAGGCGTTTTCGTCCGCACTCAAGGAGAGCGAGCGTAAAAACCGCAAAGCATAAATCACGGCATTTTTCCCGTTCTGCGGCAAACTTCCGTGTGCACCCACCCCGTGAAAAACAAGTTCCAAAGGCTCCTGTTTCCTGATCTCAGCGCTCACCCCGTGGGGAAAGGCAAATTCGCGCAGCTTCCCTGCCACCACTGCGGGAGAAATCCCCTGTAAATTGGCCTGACAAGCATCTGGAACCATATTCGCCCGTTCTCCCCCGCTAATCGCCAGGATATGACGCAGGGCTGGGTAATCTTTGCTTACTGCAACATGCAGCATTCCTTTTTCCGCATGGATCACTGGAAACTCAGCATCTGGGGCAAAACCCAGCTTCGGTACCTCTTCTTTCTTAAAATAATATGCCATATCTGCCCAACCAGACTCCTCATCGGTTCCCAGAATGAGTCGCACTTTCTTTTTCAAAGGTATCCCAGCATCTTTGATGGCTTTCATCGCAAAAAGGGCAGCCAAGGAAGGGCCTTTGTCATCCATGGCCCCACGCCCATAAATCCGACCGTCTTTAAGCACCGCGCTGTACGGTGGAACGCTCCAGCCATCCCCCTCGGGCACGACATCGAGATGCCCGAGAATCCCCAGCAATTCCCCGGAACCCATCTCAATATGCCCCGCATATCCATCTACATTCTTCACCGTGAAACCCAGGTTCCGGCCCAAGGCAAGCACCCAATCTAAAGCTTCCCTGATCCCCTCCCCGAAAGGGGCCCCAGGTTCGGCCTGTTGGCTTTTGACACTTTTGAACCGAATACTTTCTTGAACGGCCTTGACTAAATCCTCTTTCAGGCTTTCCAGTTCCTTATCGACACGCATGTAAAACCCTCCTGTTCTTTGCAGCTCTGTATCTTAGCTCTTTCACGGCGACTGACCTAACGGCGCAAACTTGACATCCACAAGGGTGCCTTTGGCGACCACCTTGCCTGCCGCTGGATTCTGACTTTGGACTAACCCCTGGCCCGTAAAATTAAAATGAAGTTCTAATTTCCCCAAAGTTTCCCCGGCTTGCCGCATCGTCATACCGCTTAAATCAGGAACCACTGCCTCACCTTTTAGCGGCTGACGTTCGGGTACCACCGTTTTGGGCATTGGCCGAACCGGGGCAGCACTCCTGACGGGGACAACGATGCTCTCAGTGTCTTTAGCTACCGGAATCCCATAATACTGTAAAGCTCCTTCAAGGATTGCCTTCGCCCGGGGTGCCCCCAAAAACCCGCCTTGGTGACTTTCCCCTTGAGGCGAGTCAATCACAATCAGCAAGGCAATCTTGGGGTCATCGGCCGGGGCATAAGCCGTAAAAGAAGCAATAAAGTCCGTCTTGGAATACTGTCCCGTCTTCGGATCTACTTTCTGAGCAGTTCCCGTCTTGGCGGCTATCTTTACCCCAGGAATAGCTACGGCGTGGCCTGTCCCTTCATTAACGACCTTTTCCAGAATCCCCGTCATTTCTGTCGCTGTAGCTTTGGAAATCACCTGCCGGATCGCCTCCGGTTTAGTTTGGGACACTAATTTGCCGCCCACCGTCGTAACCTTATCCACGATATAGGGCTTATAGAGGGTCCCCCCATTGGCCACGGCGGAAATGGCGGTAAGCATTTGTATTGGGGTTACCAGATTAGCCTGTCCGAAAGACATCGTTGCCAATTCAATCTCGCGTGCTTTCTCAATGGGAACTAAAAGTCCACTCTCTTCCCCGGCAAGATCCACGCCGGTTTTCGCCCCAAACCCAAATGCCCTGAGATAGGTATAAAAAGGTTTCACGCCTAGCTTTTGTCCCACTTGGGCTAAGACAACATTCGAAGACAATTCCATCCCCTGTGTGAACGTGAGTTTGCCATGAGGCTTCTGATCCGAATCCCAGTTAGTGATTCGCTGAGGACCCACTTGATAATACCCCGGATCCGCAAACTTTTCATCCGGTGCTACCGCTCCTTCTTCCAAAGCCGCCGAACCTGTGATGATCTTGAACGTTGATCCCGGTTCATAAGACATGCTAATGGCCCGATTGCGCCGCTCCTCAGGCGCTGCTTTGGCATAGTCGTTCGGGTTAAATGTGGGCCGGGAACCGAGTCCCAGGATTTTTCCGGTCTTCGGATCCATCGCTAAAATGGTCACACTTTTTGCTTTCGTCGTCTTTGCCAAATCATCGAGTTGTTGTTCGATTAAGTACTGGATCGTTGAATCCAGGGTCAGGCTGAGGTTATTCCCCGCTTGTGCCGGATCATCCTGATGCGTTGCATCAATGATGGAACGGCTACCGGTATCTTGCTCTTCGGACGCAAACCCCGTTTGGCCAAAAAGCGTTTTATCGTAAGCCGCTTCAACCCCCTCTACTCCATGCCCGGAAGCATTAACAATACCCAGCACGGATGCCGCCAAGGCATCCATGGGATAAACCCTTTTGGCCTCATCCCTGAGCCCAATTCCAGGTATCTTCAACTGCATGATTTCTTCCGACTTATGTATATCCACCTGATGTGCCAAACTAACCCAAAGCTGATCTTTGCTCAGCTTGGCTAAAATATCCGGGGCACTCTGCTGCAAGATCCCAGCAAGCTTCAGGGACATTGCCTCTTTGGTCATTTTGGTATATTGCCCTTTAGCTATGAGTTCGTTCAGGGACTTTGGATCAGCATAAACTTCCTTAACCGGCATACTCTGGGCTAAAACATGTCCTTGAGCATCATAGATCGTCCCCCGATCCGGCAAGAGACTTTGATCGACGGTTCGACGCTCAATGCCTTTGGCCTCCAAGGCAGAGGCCTGAAAAACCTGAAACCAAACCAGCTTCAGTGACACTGCGGCAAAACCCAAGGCCAGAACCAAATAAACGATCCACTCCCTGGCAAAATAGCCCGGCGCCTTTTTCCTTTTCAAAAGAACACCAGCTCCTCTACAAACTCCATCTCATTATAGCATCTTTTTTACCGTGTACCCATAAGCTGTAGACAAATCCAACTACATAACCAAAGGAGGATGTCTATGGAAACCCAAGAATTAGCCACTCAGATTACTGTGGCCTGGCTAAATGCCTTTGCCACCATTACCAAGGAGCTGAGCCATGTCGAACAACACATCCCAACTCCGAGTGAAGTCTGCGAGTTTTTCCTGACGATAGTTCAAGCGCTAGAAAAAAGTGCAAATTCTGAGCGTTAGTGGCAGGGAAAGAGCCCATGCTTTCTTAACTATCGATGGCAATTGTGTAAAACCACCTCGCCAAGAAAGAGCATGGACTCTACTTGTAGTTTCTCCTTAGGGTAGAAATCCATGCGCAATCAGCCCTCAAAATAAATTTGTATTTTATTACATAAATGGGACTTATATAGTTTTAATCTCGCCTAGCGCGGTGATCACAGCTCCGCATACGAGCCCTCCAAGATGGGCATAATTGTCGATCCCCGGTTGAATCATGCCAAAAACAAGGTTAACCGCAGTGACCACCACCAGATTCATCCCCAGTCCGGAACGCCAAAGCTGGGGATGCCTCCAACTATAGAGGATCAATGCTCCCAGCAGGCCAAAAATGGCTGCAGAGGCACCGGCTGATAGAGCAGGCGACAACAAGAAACTAGACAAGGTACCACCAACACCACTGACGAGATAGAGAACTAAGAAGCGTCCATGCCCGAATAACTCCTCCGCAAACGGCCCTAGAAACCAAAGGGCATAAAGATTAAAGGCTAAGTGCATCAGACCGATATGGATAAAATTAGCGGTTAGGAGACGCCAAACCTCTCCCTGTTGAATGAGCAAATTCACCTTCGCTCCAAAAGCAATTAACACATCGGTGTGCGTCGACCCGCCGGCGATTTCCATGAGCAGAAAAACAAGGACGTTAAGCACCAGAAATGTATAGGTGAAAATGGGGATATGTCCCCTGCTTGCTTTCCGCTCCGCCAAGGACCTAACTTCCCCTTGAAGCGATCCCTCCAGCCAATGACGCATGGGCTGTGAGTTCGCTTGAGGATAGGGGAAAATCTCTCCTGTTCGCAGATCCCAAAACCAGTACTGGTGGATGCCATCAACTTGGCGCAAAAGAGCTGAATCCACTCCCCCCGGACAGAAAACAAGAACATCCCCAACCCTTGCATCCTGTGGCACAACTAAGGGAGGCAGTGTTTCTCCGGGGGAAAGGGTCAAAAGGGCCATACCCCGTTCGTTTAATGGCTCCCAAGCCCCTAACCATCCATTCGGTAGAACCTGAGTCAGCCAACCCGCTTGATTTAGAGCCGTAAGGATCCGTTCGAGCATAAGAACTCCTTTCCCTATGTATATTTTTGTATTCCGATACCGGACAGGCGCGAAGCACTGCCGGCATCGGACATGAGAAGCGTAGATAGCAGAAGAGGAAGACATATCCAGTTAGAGAATCTCGAAAAGATGGGAATTAACGGGCTGGGATCAAGAGACGTTGTCCAGGATAGATCAGGTTCGGATTGCCGAGATGGTTGTAGCCGGCAACCTCTCTCCAATCGAGTCCATAACGTTTGGCAATCTTATAAACGGTTTCACCTTTGCGTACGACATGGACTAGCGGCCTTGGCCCTACTTCCACCTCACATTCGGCATGCTCATAATGCATCGGCGGATAGCCTGGCACTGCGTACTCTGTGCAGGTTGCATGCATGCTCTCACCTACGCCAGGTCCGGCGAATCCGGCTGCGTCCATTCCTGGCATTCCTGGCATTCCTGCCATTCCTGGCATTGCTGCCATTCCCATTTGGCCATCACCCATCGGCATTGGAGCGGAAAAAGCCTGAACCGGTTGATGTTTTCCAAAAAACATTTTCCATTCCTCCTAATTTTTATAACAATGATGCTAGCGGTTTAAATCCTGTTCTGTTATAAAAATATGGAATTTATGGAGACTCGTGCGTGTACCTGGAGAAAAATCTCATCCTTTTTCCCCGAGCACCGCCCGTAAGAGACTGGGAATTCCGTAATGATTCTTGCCAGAGCCGTACCCCGCGCGAGACAAGGTCATACGGGGAAACCCGGATTGTTCAGCCAAGGCACGAATCAAGGCTGCCCCTGTGGGAGTGATCAATTCCCCTTCGATACCAGACTCCTTAACTTCAAAGCTCTCCAACAGGGCTACCGCTGCCGGAGCCGGCAGTGGCAAGGTTCCGTGGGCACACTCCACAAACCCGTGGGACCAAGGCAAGGTTGAGACATAGACTTTCTCAACTCCCAGTTGATCTAAGGCGATGGCAGTACCCACAATATCGACCAAGGAATCCACCGCACCCACTTCGTGAAAATGAACCTCTTCTATGCTACTACCGTGCACACGAGCTTCCGCCTGCGCCAAGGTACGAAACACCTTGATCGCAAATTCTTTAGCCCGCACACTCAGATCTCCCTTTTCAATCATCTGTTCAATCTCCGGGAGATGCCGATTCCCTGAATGAGCGCTAGTGAACAAGACATTGATATCAGTGGCCTGAATCCCCATCACTTGCCTGTTTTTAACCTCCAAAGCAAACTTGCTCAGCCCCATGGATTGCAGTTGGCGCACGATTTCCTCTGGCTCAGCACCCAAAGCAAGCAAAGAACCTAAAGCCATATCCCCGCTGATACCCGCGAACGCATCCCAATATAGTACTCTCATGATTTTTTCTCCTTGTCAATTTGATGAACCATGCGCCGAATGATAGCGGAAGCAAGCGAAGCGGCTCCAAACCCATTGTCGATATTGACCACCCCGATTCCGGATGCACAGCTGTTGAGCATGCTCAGTAAAGCAGCCAGTCCCTGAAAATGGGCACCATAGCCAACACTGGTCGGCACGGCAATGACTGGCTGCTCCACCAGTCCCCCGACCACACTGGCCAGAGCACCTTCCATGCCGGCAACCGCGATAATCACATCGCTTGCTTCCAGGGCCTGACGCTGAGCCAACAGGCGATGCAGCCCTGCCACCCCCACATCAAACAAGGTTTCCACATCATGCCCCATAAAGCGCGCGCTAAGAACTGCCTCTTGAGCCACAGGCAGATCAGCGGTTCCCGCCGTCATCACCAGGATCCTTCCCCGATACCTAGGTTCATCAGACAGTGGGTGCAAAAGCAAACAGCGGGCGAGCGCATCATAATAAGCCTCTGGGAACTCCCTTATAATCAACTCGGCCTTGTTGGGTTCAAGGCGGGTCGCCAGGACATTTTCTGCGTGCTCTCCGAGGTGTCTTAATATTTCAATGATGTGCTCCGTTGCTTTACCTTGGCAGAAAATCACTTCGGCCTGCCCTGTCCGCAAGGCCCGATGGTGATCCAACCGGGCAAAACCCAGGTCTTCATAGGGAAGATCCTTTAAGCGTTCTACGGCCTCTTCGACAGATGCTTCCCCATGCTGCACTTGCTGGAGCAAGGCGCGAATATCTCCTTCCCTCATGCTTGACCCTCCGCTGGATTGAGGCTCCCGGAACGCAAACCCTCAAGATCTAAAGTGATATAGCGTAACCCGAACTGGTGAAATGCTGCGTTGACTTCCTTCTGAATCGCTAGCAAGCGCGGAAAATCCCCGAGCGGAACCTCGATTCGGGCCAAATCCTGATGGGTACGAACCCGTAGCCCCCGAAAACCCTGGGAACGCAAAAAATCCTCGGCTTGTTCTACTTGGCGTAATCGAGCTTCGGTAATGCGCTCCCCATAGGGGATGCGGGAAGCCAGGCAAGCCATCGAGGGTTTGTTCCATGTCGGCAAACCACGCCGTCGTGATAATTCCCGGATCTCCTCTTTGGTCAAGCCCAACGTTTTGAGGGGGCTTCCGATTCCCAATTCGGCTAACGCTTTGCGCCCTGGTCGGTAATCCCCTTCATCTGAAGCATTCGTCCCATCCAGAACCGTCGCAACGCCTGTCGCCTGCCCATAAGCCAACAACTTTTGAAAGATCGCCGTTTTGCAAAAATAGCAGCGTTCCGGCGCATTGGCAACAAAGCCTTCCACCTGAAACATATCCATTTCCAAGACCACTAGTGGAAAGTGAAACACTTCCGCGAGCGCGACGGCCTCCTTCGCTTCTTCCTGCGCCAGCATCGTCCCTTTGAACAAGACACCCTTCGCTTTGTCCCCTAAAGCTTCCTGCGCGATAGTCATCAAATAGGTGGAATCTACGCCTCCGGAAAACGCAATCATGACGTTAAGCTGTTGCCGCAAATATTCCAGGAGTCTTTGCTCTTTCTCATCCAGTGGTGTTCTCATTGACATTCCCCGTATCCCTTTCTTTCACTCACTTACCCTCATTCTAGCGAATGCTTCGAAACCTGTCAAAGCTAGGCGCAGTTAGGCGCGTAAAAAGCAGGAACGGAAAATCCGTCCCTGCCCCATATTCCAAGACTCATCCTATTGGTGAGGCTTGCAAGCCTAATCAGCCATTCTTCCAGGAAACTCCGAAGCCACCTCGCGGATATCCCCAGAGGATATTGCCATACGGACAGCCTACCCGGCAAGTGCCGCATTCGAGGCAGCCTTCATACCCTACCGCAATGCGCTTCTCTTCGTCATCCCAGTCATAGACATGAGCTGGGCAAATCCGGGTGCAGGGTTTGTCCTGGCACTTCAGACAGACCGCCTGATCCGCGATTTTAATATGATTTAACTGATCCGTATTAAAGCGAACTAAATATAACTTATCATCTAATTTCATTTCAGAATCGCCCTCCACGCTCCGAAGATGTCGGAGATAAGGCCACTCTTTGAGCGTTTCTCCAAGGCCATCTTCACGATTTGTTTTTGACGTTCTTTCTTCGGTGTTTCGTCAGCCGTAAAGTACTGATGCATGGCATTCGCGGCGATCTCAGGATAAACCTTCAGGAAATGCGGGTGTGTTTCAAAGAACTGGCCAAGCCGCCGATATTTATACAAGTCTTTGACTACGTAGCTATCGCGCAGGCGCTGTTCATACAGGCTCATACCCTGGTCGCTTAAATCGCCGGCTTGGATGCACTGTGCCGCCACTTCACCGGCAATCTTACCAGAAGTCATGGCCAAATTGGAACCTTCACGATTGAGACCGTTGACCAGCATCGCCGTATCTCCAACGACCAACACGCCCTGACGATGCAATTTAGGCATGGCATTGTAGCCGCCTTCCGGAATCATGTGAGCCAAGTACTCTTTGGTTTCCCCACCTTGGATCAAACGTTTGACATACGGCTTGGCCTTCAAAGCCTCCAACAAATCGTTGGGAGTCCACTTGGAGCGAATCAAAGGTTCAACCAAGGCCCCAGCCCCAATGGAGAGAGAGTCTTTGTTGGTGTAGATGAAGGCAGTGCCCATCATTCCTTGGGTAGAGTCGCCAAACAGTTCGATAGTAGCACCTTGTCCGGGTTCCAGGCAAAAACGGTCTTCGAGCTTCTCTTGAGGCAATTGAATGATTTCTTTCACGGCGACAGCCACAGTATCTGGA
>JAJZPA010000150.1 GCA_021811425.1 Bacillota bacterium
ACGTAATGAGGATGGATGTTCTGTGTTTGTGTATGAACAGGAAATTAATAACATTAATGATCAAATCCGTGAACAGTTTTCTCCGGAAGCGGTTATCCTTTTCGGCTCATGTGCCAAAGGAGCCGTCACTAGAAAAAGTGATATTGATCTTTGTGTCATTGTAAAGACCAACAACAAGAGGGAACTCATGACTGAAATGCTTTTGAATTTAGAGTATGAACGGGATTTGGATATTGTTATTTATACGCCAGAAGAATGGGCTAAGTATCATCAAAAGCCGGGGACATTTGCGCAAATTATTTTTTCGACGGGGGTGAAGTTGCTTGGTTGATTCAAAGCTCTACAAAGAATGGTTTGTGATGGCTCAGAAGGACATTCGCAGTGCCGAAATTCTCTTTGAGTATGATGCGGATTATGGAATCGTAGGCTTTCATTGCCAGCAGGCGGTCGAAAAGTATCTTAAGGGGTATCTCCTTTTGCAGATGGGTATGCTCCAAGAGGGACATAGCCTCCTTCGGCTTTGTAAGAAGGCCTCCACATATGAAAGCCGTTTTAAGGATTATGTCAAAGACTGTACTTTTCTAAATACTTTCTACATAGAAACACGCTATCCTGCGGAAGATCCGCTGGTTGTTGAGCAGGAGGATGCTCAGGAGTGCTTGAGAATCGCGAAGAGCATCATCGAGTTTGTTAGGGTACGAGTCGATACCAAAAATGAGTAGCGACAGATGGAAGCTAAAAGTAAAGCAGCAGCGCAGCAAATTATTTTGCACCTTAGGCAAAGTGGTTTGCTGCTTTTTCTTTTAGCGCTATTACGATACCTAAAGATGATGCATGATCTTCAGCGTTTAAGTCTCCAAAGATACGCTATTCGTATAAGATTCCGGTATTCCGAGGAAGCTAAATTGGGTGAAGCTGTATTGGCATAAATATTGCAATAACAGTATTGATGATCAGGATGATATCCATACAAAAGCGGGCAAATGCCTCGCAATTCAGGCATCAGGGAGGAACGAATATGTCAGAGTCTATAAAAGTGATTCAGTGGGGACTGGGCGCCATGGGCAGTGGAATGGCCCGGCTTATTGGGCGCAAGGACGGAATCCAAATTGTTGCAGCCTTTGATCAAGATCCACAGAAAATTGGGAAGAATCTCGGTGTGTTTTTAGGCGGGGAGAAAACTGGAGTTGTGATTGAAACTCCGCCTGTACTAGACGATCCGGACGATTCAGATGGCGCATGGAAGGTGAAAGGGGATATCGTGATTCTGGCGACGTCTTCCTTTACCCGGGATGTAGCGCCACAAATTGAAGCGGCTGTAAGGCAGGGTATGAATGTCATCAGTATCGCGGAAGAAATGTCCTACCCTTATGCCCAGGAACCGGAGCTGGCCAAGCGCTTGGATCGGGTGGCGAAGGAGCATGGGGTGAGCATTTTAGGCACGGGAATTAATCCCGGCTTTGTGCTCGATACCTTGATTCTCGCCTTGACCGGGCCATGCCTGGAAGTTAAAAAGATTAAGGCATCCCGTATTAATGATCTTTCTCCGTTTGGACCGACGGTGATGCACACCCAGGGAGTGGGCACCTCTGTGGCTGAATTTGAAAGTGGCTTGGCTAAAGGGGATATCGTCGGCCATGTCGGTTTTCAAGAGTCGATCAACCTAATTGCTAAAGCCTTGGGCTGGAAACTTGATCGGATCGCGGAAGAACGTTCACCGATTATTTCCAAGGTACGGCGGGAGACCCCTTATGTTAAGGTTGAACCGGGTCAGGTCGCAGGCTGTCGGCACACTGCCATTGGGTATGTTGAAGGCGAGCCACGCATTGAACTCATTCATCCCCAGCAAGTCCTGCCCCAGCTGGAGGGGGTGGAGACCGGTGATTATATTGAGATTCATGGAGAGCCGGATATAAATCTAGTGCTTAAGCCGGAAATCCCAGGGGGCCTGGGCACGATGGCCATGGTAGTGAATATGATACCCCAGGTGCTGGCGGCGCGTCCGGGTTTACTCAGCATGGCGGAACTTCCCGTACCGACAGCACTCATGGGTGATGTGAGCGAGATTCTCAAGTGGAGGAAGGGGGATCAATAATGCCGCAGAATAACATGGGTGTGCAACGGGCCGGTGAGTTCGACCAGACTGTTGGGTCGGTTGTCGGAGAACCGGAAGAACCGGCAGAATACAAGGTAAAACCTAAAGGAGCGCAGCGTGGGGACTGGGTGGAGATTTGGCGCGTGATTCTGCCAGTCGGTGAGCGGGCTCCACAAGTACCGGCAGATACGGCGCAGGTTTCTCTGGAAATGCGCTTGCGGGGATTTTTGTTGGATGAGGAGGCCGTACTCGGTCAGGAGGTCGTCATCCAGACCCGGATCGGTCGGGAAGTCGAGGGGCGTTTGCTAGAACTCCATCCCCGCTGGAGCCATGATTTTGGCTCACCCCAGCCGGAGCTTTTGGCTATCGGTCAAGAACTCCGTAAAATCCAAGGAGGGAGGGGATGAATGTGAGTTCAGGCAAAAGTTACACAGAGGTCATGGCCCGCAAGAGTGAGATCATGCGCCAAGCGGTGGAGATTGATTATTCCCAGTTTGAGCGGGGAAAGTTGGCCTTTGATTATGAAGGGATGATGCGTTCGGTCGCCTATTCCATTGATGAATCCCGCCGGATTCAAAAGGAGACGGGAGTCGGGGATACACCCCTGCTTGAACTGCATAACCTAACCGCGTTAGCGCGCGAGGTTGCACCCAAAGGTAAGGGAGCCCGCATCTTCGTCAAAGATGAGGCAGCTAATCCTTCCGGGAGTTTTAAGGCACGCCGGGCGGCGCTCTCAGTCTATGAAGCGGTGAAGCGGGGTTATCCCGGAGTGATAGCGGCGACCTCGGGAAACTACGGGGCAGCCGTCGCTTCTCAAGCTGCAATGCGGGGGATGCCCGCCCTTATCGTCCAGGAGGTCTTTGATTCCAGTGGCCAAGGCCAGCCTGAGATCATTGAAAAGAGCCGGGTCTGTGAAGCTTATGGTGCGGAAGTGATGCAGCTTTCTGTGGGGCCGGAACTTTTCTATGTGTTTCTTCAGCTTTTAGAGGAGACGGGCTTTTTCAATGCCTCGCTCTACACCCCTTTTGGCATTACCGGAGTAGAAACCTTGGGATGGGAAGTGGCTGAGCAGACAAAGAACCGCAGCGGAAGACTGCCTGATGCGGTCGTTATTACCCATGCCGGTGGCGGAAATGTCACCGGAACGGCGCGGGGCTTGCGTAAGTATGGCTGCGAGGCTCAGGTGATCGGGGCGAGTATTGACTTAAGAGGGCTGCATATGGCCTCAGACCGGGATTTTAACCGTAAGTCCTTTACCACGGGGCACACGGGTTTTGGATTGCCGTTCGCCATTTACCCCGATCGTTCCGATGTCCCACGCAATGCAGCCAGGCCCCTGCGTTATCTCGACCGCTATGTCACCGTCACCCAGGGGGAGGCTTTCTACATCACCGAAGCCCTAGCTCAGTTGGAAGGACTCGAACGCGGCCCGGCGGGAAACACATCCCTAGCGGCGGCCGTTGCCCTGGCGCAAGAAATGGATCAGGATCAGATTATCGTGGTTCAAGAAACGGAATATACCGGGGCCGGCAAACATCCCCAAGCTCAGCTAACGTTTGCTCGCGCCAACGGGATCGTGGTCAAGCGCGGGGATCCTAGGGAGAGCATTCCTGGGCAAAACATTGTCATTCCCGAACATCCGGCTCAAATCCGGGCGGTTAATGTGGACCTGGAACATGTCCGGCAGAGTTATATGAAAAACGCGCTTGTCCAGGTTAAATCGAGCGAGCTCACAGAAGTTGATTTAGCCTTCTTGGCGGAGGAGACTCGCTGGAGCAGAGAAAGACTGGCGCAGGAACTTGAAAAGACCGCCATGCTAATGAGAGCTACCACCAGGGGATAGAAAAATGTTGTACGAGCGCACGTATTTCCCAGATAAGTTGAAAGCTAAGGAGATGAAATGATGGGAGAGCAGCGGGTCGATGATTTCGCCGAACGACGCCAGCATTTAACCCATTGGAGAGAGGACGAATTAGAACAGCGGTTCTGGGTACTGGCTGGACAGATCGTGGATCCCCTGTTGGAGTTGGCCCGAACCCATACGACCCCCTCGATTGAACGCTCTGTTCTCTTGCGGATGGGCCTGGACAGCTCTACAACCCAGGGGATCGTGAAACAGGCACTGGCCAAAGGGCTTCTTGGTCATGGGGCGGGGCATTGTGTTTGGCGTTATGCTCAACTTAAGGGGTTAAGCATTGAGGAAGCCGGAACGCAGCTCGCCGGGGGGAAAGGCTGGGAAGACTTGGAGGGGTATTTCGGCTAGACCAGAATAGGTTGCCTAACCTTAATGCAAAACCTGCTCGGGCGCCCAATCCGTGACCCCGTTATCCTCGATGAGGCCGAGGGTGACATCGCTCACCTCTCCAGTGGCGAGAAGGTTATCGCGGATCCGATATTTGATCTGGGCTGCCTCAGCAAGAGTTAGGCCTGGCTTCAGTTCGACATAGCTCTCGACATGGTAGTGCTTTCCTTCTTGGATGATTCGTATCTTATTGATATCCGTCACATCCGGGTCGGCGAGGATGATCTGGCTAACGTTTGCTTCCACTTCACGCGGGGCAGCGACCCCGATGAGGCCCACCATGTTGTCATAACCCACTTTAAAGGCGGCCCCCAGCATCATAAAGCCGATGATGATCGCAGCAATCCCGTCTAAGGCCTTAAAAGGGGTGAGTTCGGTCAGGATGATGGCAAGGATGGCTAAGAACGCTCCTGATGTAGCCACTAAATCCTCATAGAAGACGAGTCGGGTTGGGGGTGCAGCCCGTCCGACGTTGGCAAAGGCGGAAGAGATGACAGAGAGCCCTGCGGTTTCGGAGTGTGTTTCCCGCGTGATCTCGTGCATGGCTTTCCGCAAGACATAGCCGTCAACCAGAATGGATAGGGTTAAGACGCCGATGCTCAACCAAAAGTTATGCATGGCTGCCGGGCGCTGGACGAGTTCAATCCCATGCCAGATGGTCTCATAGGCCATAACGGTGACAATAATCACAGCGAACATGCAAAAAACATTGATTAAACGGCCAAAACCGGTTGGGAAGCGGCGCGTTGGTTGGCGTTCCGCAAGAACACTCCCAACAAAGACAAACCCTTGGTTGACCGTATCGGCGAGGGTATGGAGGGCCTCCGCCAGCATCGCTCCGCTGCCACTCAAGAAAGCAGCCGTTCCCTTCACGAGGGTCAGGGCGATGTTTCCGAGCGTCGCGGCCAATGATGATATGTTCCCTTTCTTCACCCATTCAAAGGAGGGCATGCCTGGAACACCTCTTCTCTCTGGATTTCCACGGAAGGATTACCCTCTATTTATTATGAACCACAAAGGTTGGAATCATGAAGAAGTGAGGGAAACATTATCGCATACGAACATGCGATTTCGAAGAAGCTAATTTTTAAGTATGGGACTTTTATGAGTTTTTTGATTAGGTTAATGCTGTGAGGGATGATATATGCCAAAGACATTCGACTACGAAGGCCAGGGCTTAAACTTAAACTTAAACTTAAACTTAAACATGAAGATGGATATTGAAGATATCCTCCAAAATCTCAAGGATTACCGCCCACGCCGTCGGGGCTGGCATTGGCGTGAAATGATCCCGGGGCAGAAACTCGGGCCTTTTGCCTTTCAGCAAACATCGAAAGGCTTAGAACAGAGTCAAGCGCTTCCGGCGGCCAAGTTCTTCGGTGGGATCGATCCCCAGCCGGAGTGTACGGTTACCTCGGAGATTGCGTCAGGCCGATTTGAAGATGATTTGCGCCGGATGCGTATGGCAGCCTATCATGGGGCGGACCATATTATGGTGATCCGTACCGCAGGGCAGAGCCATTTTGACGGGTTGATCGAAGGGACACCCGAAGGGGTCGGGGGAGTGCCGATCAGCCGCAAACAGCTGCGAGCGACGCGGAAAGCCCTGGACCTGATCGAAGATGAAGTCGGGCGACCCATTAATCTTCATTCTTACGTCAGTGGCGTGGCCGGGCCGGAAGTGGCGGTACTTCTGGCGGAAGAAGGGGTGAACGGGGCACATCAGGATCCCCAGTATAATGTCCTCTACCGCAATATCAATGCGCTACGTTCCTTTGTCGATGCAGCGGAGGCAAAGACCGTCATGAATTGGGCGGAGATAGCACAGATCGATGGGGCGCACAATGCCAATGCCACCGCACGGGAAGCCTGGAAAGTGATGCCCGAGCTTTTGGTGCAACACGCCCTAAACTCCGTATATTCGCACAAGGTCGGAATGCCCAAAGACCGAATCTGCCTCTCCACCGTGCCTCCGGATGCTCCGCCGGCCCCAGCGCTCCGTCTCGATCTCCCGTATGCAGTGGCCTTGCGGGAATTGTTCAAGGGTTATCGCCTGCGCGCGCAAATGAATACCAAATATATGGAGTCGGACACCCGCGAAGTGACCGTGACCCATACGCTCAATGTGCTCTTGTCAAGGCTAACCTCTGCGGATATTCAAAGCACGATCACCCCTGATGAAGGGCGAAATGTTCCCTGGCATTACAACTCCATCCATGCGGTGAATACGGCCAAGCAGGCCTTGGTCGGACTGGATGGGCTGCAGGAAATGGTTCAGATCAAGCGCGATGGAGTGCTCGGGGAAACGGTGCGCGAGTTGAAGGAACGGGCTGTCTTGTTTCTTGAGGAAATTCTGGCGGTCGGTGGCTATTTTGAGGCGGTTGAGCGTGGATTTTTCGTGGATTCCGGGTGTTACCCTGAACGTAATGGCGATGGAATTGTCAGGGACAGTAAAGGAGGGGACGGATTTGAAGTCATTCCCCGAGCGGACGATTATTTCGCCCCGGTTTGCAGTCACTTTGGGGACAATCACCTGCCTGAGGGAGTCAGCGAACCGTGTGCAGCCATTGGTGGCTGTACCCTTTGCCATCCGGAGAAGATACAATATATTGATGAGCTGGATGCAGAGGATAATGCCAATCGACGCCTGGTGGAGAGCCGCCCTTTCCGTACCGAAGTTCTGCGTCCGGAAGCAGAGTGGGCCGGAGATGGGATTTTAAGCATGACTCTCTTTTTACCCACGGATGAGCGCACAGCCCGTGTTGCCGCTTTGGAGATTGCGCGTCAGATGGGCTGGGAAGAGGCGGAAGTGATCCATGATCAAGTGATGCATCCAGCGGAGGGAACATTGGTCGAAGTCAAGGGTAAACTTAAAGTAAAGATTGACCCCAAGACCCTGCACATCCCACCGGAGGAAAAGCATCTCAGCCCGGAAACGGTCCGCCAAAAAATCAGTGAATGTCCCTTGACGGTTGTCGCTGCAACCGTGGGTGAAGATGAACACTCGGTAGGCTTGCGGGAAATCCTCGATATCAAACACGGCGGAATTGAAGGTTTCGGCATCAAAGTGCGTTATCTGGGAACCTCCGTGCCCATCCCCAAAGTGTTGGATGCGGCCCTGGAAATTGGTGCCGATGCGATTCTCATCAGTACGATCATCACCCACGGGGAAATCCATCGCTTGAATATGGAACGGTTGCATCAACTCTGTGTGGAACGTGGGGTGCGGGACCGGTTCATCCTGATCGGCGGCGGAACCCAAGTAAAAAACGAACTCGCCCGCGCTTGGGGAATGGACGCCGGATTTGGTCGGGGAACCAAAGGCATTCATGTGGCCAGTTTCTTGGTCAAATTCCGCGAAAGCCGGGAACCGGCCGGGAGCAAAGCCTAGCCGAACCTCGGACCTCGGACTTCGGACCTCGACCAGGGGGTGAATGTATGGAGAAGGTATTAGTTGCTGAAATCGGCAGTACCACAACGGTTGTCAACGCTTTTGGAGACCTACAAACCGCACAGCCGCGCTTCCTCGGTCAGGGCGTTGCTCCGACCAGCGTGCTCGA
>JAJZPA010000151.1 GCA_021811425.1 Bacillota bacterium
GATATGTTTATTGCCGATGCACTGCTTGGCAATTTTGACAGGCACAATGGAAACTGGGGCATTCTTGTAGATGAACAGTCTAAGACGGCTGAAATTGCCCCCGTTTACGACTGTGGCTCCTGCCTCTACCCGCAGCTTGCAGCCAAGGATATGGGGGATGTCCTGAACAGTGAAGATGAGATTGACAGGCGGGTTTATGTTTTCCCTGCCTCGTCCATTGAGGAAGACGGAAAGAAGATTTCCTACTTCGAATTTATCTCTTCCCTGAGAAATCCAGACTGCACGGCGGCTCTAAAAAGAGTTTCGGCACGGATTGATATGGAAAAAATACGCACGCTCATTGATAAAACACCGACACTGCTTCCAGTACAAAAGGAGTTTTATGCTGTAATAATTTCAGAGCGAAAGGCAAAAATCATTGATTACAGCATGGAACAACTCATGAAACTGGACGGACAGGAGCTGGAGCGAGGTGACATAGGAGGTGACATAGGGACGGGGTTATTGTCACGCTAAATCCTTTGGATTATCCCCCTACTAATTCCAGTCAATCTCTCAATCTGTCTAATTGATAAGCCATGTCCTTCTTTCAGGTCTTTTAAGTATGCATTTCGCAAATAATGCTTAACGACATGCCATAAATTAACATAAATGGATACGCTCTTTCTAAACAACCCGCCAATCGAAATATATGAGAACATGGTGCTGGAAGCCAGTAAAAAAGCAGGGATACCCCTAGACAAATTTATTTTAGACACTACACTTTTAGAATTAGACGGGGAATTCAAAGATGCCCCTAAAGTTGGGCCAGGGCGTGGAAAGAACTCCTTCGCTCAACTGATTGTTAGCCTTGTCATTGCCTCGGGATCCAGATTACCTGTAGGAGCTGGAGTATTGGCGGGCAATACCAACGATGCGTCCACCCTGCCCGGCATCTATGAAGCGGTCAACAGGATAGCTGATGATGGGGCAGTGAAATTTCTAATGGACCGAATTTATCCAACACCCAGCAATATCCTGTTTTTAAAGGAACATCAGGATGAAAGGATGGTCTATTGGGTATCCCCGCTAAAAATGGGCCTCTCGGAAAAGAAAGTCCGAGAATTACTTGATGAGGCCTATCAGAAAAGAGAATGGAAACCGGTTAATTACCGTTCCAGCAAAGAGATCAAGGCTAAAATAGAACCTCCGCTTACGGCTTTCGAAACCACCTGGACATTGCAAGAAAAGATTAAGCCGGAGTTAGAACCGGGACAAACGAGGCGTCCCAGAGGTTCTATCCAAACCGTAGAGATTGAGGTCCGCTGTGTATTTTACCGGCACGAGTTAAATGCCGAAAGGGAGAAGGAACGGAGAAATATTAACAAAGAGGAATTGGAAAAAGCTCTGCAAGAGTATAGCCTAAAACTCAACAAGCGGAAATACCAAGAACTTGATTATTGTAAGGAAAAGCTTGCCGGAGTGCTCAAGGCCTTTGGCAACGTCAAGAAATTCCCGAACTACGATCTCAGCCAAACGGACACAGGGGCAATCTCTCTCACCTGGGCGTGGGATGAAGAAGCCTTAGCGGAAGAAGAAAAATATGATGGGATTTTTGCCTTGCTTTCTAATTACTCAAAGCAACAGGTAAATATGAATCAGCTGGTTGGCAAGTACCGCGGTCGGGATCAAGTTGAAGTGGACATCAAGGAAATGAAAGGGATATTGAGCTTGGAGAGGATACTGTATCAGCGTCCGGAACGGATTGACACGTATGTCTTTTTAAAAGTAATCGCCCTATTTGTGTTGACGTTTTTGCGGTCATATGCTGCACGAGAAGGAGTCAAGACCACCGAGAGAAAATTACAGGAAAGCATGGGAGACCTACTGCTGGTAGAAAACGAGATTCTACCTTTAGGTCTGAAAGTCTATGGGGTAGCAAGGGATACAGAACTCAATCAGCTGATTCGAGAGACATTTTCTCTGCCGAACCCGCTGGAATTGATTAAAGTACTCAATGAAGCGGAAATTGCCCGAGTGGATGAGTATGTATGTGCCTGGAATGAAGAAAGGCAACAGACAAGCACTGCACCCGAGTGACACTAATAATTCGGAAGGGAGGTGAAAATGCCGGTTACATGATCCACAAACCATAGAAGCAGAGAAGTCTCTAAATTTTTTCGTTACATATTTAGACATTAATTTGGGCTACGCAAAAAGAAGAGATCTCCTTAAATTTATTGCATCTCTTAATTAGAGTTAATTGTAATCTATATTCATAAAAGTTACTGCGAAATGCAGGATTTAAAGAAACAGATCTGAGATTGTTCGGCATTTATTGAAAGTTTAAAAAATAATGACTGGAGCGATATGTTTCCACAAACCTCCAAACTGATAAAAAACGGTTGACCTGTTCCCGAGAACCCTAAACATTAATAATGAAAACTCGGGCCATGTACTTACAGAATGGTAATAAGACTCAATATACACAGATTAGAGCGCGGTGTGGCATTATCCGGATATGTTTGAAGCGCTCCCAGGTAACTATATCAAATTAAAGGAAGGTATAAAATAATGAGTGGAGAAGCGTTGTGGAACAGAATTATTGAAGTGCTTCCTGTTTCAGGGGAAGAAATTCAAACTACCACTGGGCTATGGTTCAAGGCATCATCGATTGACGGTCGGTTGTATGTTGATAAGGCTGTCAACCATGCGCCATCCAGTGAATTATCGATGCAAAGGTCTATCTCAAAGAAAGATTTCTTGCTCGTTTATTCCTATTATGATCGTTGGGTTAACAAAGAAGTAGGAGTAAGGCATGATGTGACTAGAAAGTCGAGAAATACAGCATATATTTTTGCTTTGATAGACAAATACATTTAAATGAAGGTGATGGGATGGCTTATAAAAGATATAAAAGTGAAATAGCTTTATCAAAACCTGAAAAAGTAAATTTAATGTCCGAATATATTAATTATTATGGACATTTGATAAATGAGCAAGGCCTTGATATTCTTAATGTTAAAATACCACGTGATGTATTTGCAATTATATTGGATGAAATAGGTGGCGTTTTAAACCAAAAGGCAATTGAAATGGCTAGTGAAGATGGCCCGGTAAAGGAGTTTCTTGAAGCGAATCCACTGCCACTGCACATGAAGGAATTGTTGCCAGATGATTTTCGAGTGTTTTCACTTCTACTAAATGCACTTAAACAATGGGTTTCCGCAGAATCACAATCAACAGATAGATACCTTCTTGGCGGCACCGCTCGGGCAACTTGCAGAGATGCTGTCAATAAATGCATTGTTACTGGTGAAGAACTTGGCGAAAATTCTGAGCTGCATCATCCGCTTAGAGATGGCAGACCACCGATTCTGTTAAGTAAAAAAGGACATAACTTGGTTGAACAGAACAACCAGACAAATAGTTATGCAAATTCTGATGATGATAGCAATAATGATGTCTGGAATACTGTAAAACAAATAAGAACTAAGAAAAACCAGTCATGGGCGCAGCTTAAGGAAGGCTGTAATGCTATTTTAACCGGAAGTAACAATTACCGACCGGGAGCTAAATCTTTTGCAAATGTTGTAATTAGAGATACCGGCTTATCAGCAAGCGATATTCTCGAAATGCTCGAAAACAAGGGCTTTGTCTGAGATACGGAGACAAAGGGGTTCAGAAATACGTAGACCCGAAGAGTAGGTGGTCAAGAGAATAACCCGGTGCTTCGGATTATCCACGCGATCAATGATGGAGAGAATGGCGGCTTTCGACAGAACGGAGGGAAGCCTTTTAGGGAAAAATGGGCCGAAAGGTTTGGAAAATAATTAGTAACACTGCATTCACGAAACTTGTCAAGATGCATGTGGTTGAGACGTTTCTTGAATGTCCGGAACGTAATTTGCACTTGTAGGAAAGCAGAAACGCCAGTGAATGAAATTAATTAGCAAGCGACATCTGTGGGGTGAGCAGCAGGTATCTCCGGCATCGCTGGTTCATTGCGCAAGGGCGACAAATGCAGCACGGCTAGCCAGATAATCGCGAAGCCAAACCATTGACCAAGGTCGATGGTTTGGTGTAAGATCAGCCAGTTAAGGAGTAAACCAGTTGCCGGGAAGGCGAGCTCTGCAATTGTGGCATGCGAGGCCTTGACTCCATCCAACCCACGGTAATACATCAGGAGGCTCACGAGACTCGGCACGAGGGTTTGGAACAACAGGTTCGCCCAAACGGGTGCTAAGGTTAGGGCTTGGCCGAGGGTGCCCCAGTTCGGGTGTTGTACTAAGATGATTATGGTCAACAGTGGCAGGGCTATAGAAAATCTGAGCGCCGCTATCGTAGTAAACGAGAGTTTACCGGCGAGGCGTTTGCCCATGACCGTCGAACCGCCCCACAAAGCCGCAGCACCGAGGGCATATAACGAACCTATAAGCTGCGTGCCGCCGGTCGCCGGAATGTGGAAGCCAAAGGTAAGCAGGTAGGCCCCAATGAGCACCACCATTAACAAATACCAGAAGGCCGTCACTATGCGTTCTTTGAGTAGCCTGGCCGCGAGCAGAACCGCGAAAACGGGCTGTACCTTTTGCAGGATCAGGACCACGTTCGGATTGCCATGAGTAAATCCAGCGGTAAACAAGATGGAGGCTAGGGCTGATCCACCCCAGGCGATGAAGAGAATGGCGAACCAGTCGCCAAGATTCAAGCCCAAGCCCTTGAGCTCGTGGCGTTTCCAGACGAGCACGGGCGCGGCGAAGAAAAGTAATAACATATGTTCCAACCAAACAATCTGGGAAGAGGTCACATGCTTGAGCAGGGTCACGATAAAGACACCGTCGAGTCCCCACATCGCAGCACCAATGGCGATCCACCAGATGCTCATGTGAGATGTTGTTTGTTTGTTCTGTACCAATTGAATCCCCTTCATACTGATCTGATAGTTGAATTGAACACAGAAACACCTCGAGATTTTTCTCGAGGCGATAAGTTGCACAGGGGGAAGACCGCTGGGTCTAACCCTGTATGTTCCTTCTCTCATCCGGACTATACCGTCGGCCTTGGAATTTCACCAAGTCAATCGCTGCAAACTATCACACCGAGTCGCGGGCTGGATTGCACGGGCAATCGTCACCGCCGGTAGGGAATCTCACCCTGCCCCGAAGGTTCATATTTAGTTAACGAACAATATCATATTCTAGACGGCAGTGGTAGAAGCAAAAATCATCAAAGTTACAAAAAATTATTGCGGTTGGAAGGAATCGCCAAGACAGTACAGAACTAGGTTAGGGGTAGTGAGAAGGGAGAGGTTCAATTGAAAACCAAAAAATCTGGCATGGTTCTCGAAAGAGGTGCATTCAAGGATAAACTGTTGCTTAAAAAAGTTATTGACGGTTGAGGGGTGAAGTAAATTGACAGTTAAGATTAAGCAGAAGGGGACCCTTGGCAGTGTCGCCGAAGATTTATTTGCCGAGCTGTTTTGCGACACCTTTGGCCCAGATAAATCGCAATATCTTTTTCTTCAATATCCCTTCACCGATATTTATGGAAACAGGCGCTCCATTGATTTTGCCTTGAAAAGTGAAGACTTAAAAATCGCCATAGAAATTGATGGGGAAACCTACCACAATCCCAATAAAGTATCCTCCAATAAATATTATGATGATCTCACTAAGCAAAATAGCCTGATCTTTCAAAACTGGAAGATTTATAGATGGGTTTATAACCAGCTGAAGCAGCATCCTGAAAAAGTCAAGGATGAGTTGCGTATTTTTGTCGGAGAAATCCCGACGTTTAAAATGCTGGAGGATTATCTGCCTAAGCAAAAGGGTAAGCTCATCGAGCTACGAGAGCATCAACAAGCGGCCTTAACTAACCTGCAGTCGATGCGGGACCAGGGAGAGAGTATCGCACTTCTCTATCACGCCACAGGAACCGGAAAAACTGTGACCGCAGTCAGTGACGCCAAGCAACTGGGCAAAAGAACTTTGTTCCTAGCTCATACTAAAGAACTCATTACCCAGGCTCAAGCAACCTTTAATAACTTGTGGGATAAGGCAGATACAGGCCTGTATATTGCAGAACAAAAAGATAAAGATGCCTACGTCGTCTGTAGTAGCATTCAAAGCATCTCCAGAAATCTTGAGGAATTTAAGCCGGATGATTTTGGCTACGTCATCATCGACGAATGCCATCACGGCGCGGCGGATACCTATAGGAAGGTTCTGAGCTATTTTAAGCCCGAATTCACGTTGGGACTTACAGCTACACCCGATCGAGCGGATGGGGACAGCATTCTTGAAGACTTCAAAAACATAGCCCATAAACTAGATTTGAAAGAAGCCGTTGAATTAGGAGAACTTGTACCCATCAGGTGTATTAGGGTCAAGACTAATGTCGATCTTTCAACGGTCAGAATCAATGGCATTAACTATTATTCTCAAGATCTCGAAAGCAAGCTCTTTGTGCCTGAGAGAAATAAGCTCTTAGCAGAAACCTACATGAATTATGTTAAGGACAAAAAAACGGTGGTTTTCTGTGCTTCAGTCCGCCATGCCACGGAGATATCCGAGTTGTTCAACCAGCAGGGGATTAAGAGTGAAGCAGTATCCGGATTACTTAAATCAGCGGAAAGATCAAGAATGCTTAACCAGTACGAAAATGGAGATATCCAGGTATTATGTGCCTGTGACCTATTAAATGAAGGCTGGGACAGTCCAAAAACAGAAGTTTTGTTTATGGCTAGGCCTACCCTTTCCAAAACACTTTATCTTCAACAGCTAGGAAGAGGGATGCGCAAAAGTGAGGGTAAAGAGTATCTCATGGTTTTTGATTTCATCGATAATGCCAGTATGTTTAATTTGCCCTACTCCTTACATCGGACGTTTAATATCAAAGACTATAAGGCAGGCGAATACGTAGTAGCTTCACAGAAACAATTTCAACTTGATTCGGATTTACTCGCCAGAGGGGAAAAACCCTCTGTATTTCTAGACTTTCCGGTGGATGTAGCTGATTACGAGCTAATCGATCTCTTTAACTGGCAGGATGAAGTCAAAGATATGATCTCCCAGCTTGAGTTTGTGAGAATGGTCGATGTCCAAACGGAAACCATCGAAAAGTATCTACGTGAAGGGAAGATAGTAGCCGATCTAGAGGTGCCTTATGGAGATAAAAAGAGTTTCAAATATTTTAAGGAAGCTACCGTAGAGAAGTATGCGAAACAGTATGGTTGGGAGCTTATTACCGCAGCCAACATGAAAGATAAGTTTATGGACATGGTCAGGGCCATGGATATGAGCTTTTCTTACAAGCCGGTACTGCTCAAGGCGATGCTTGAACATAGTGATGAAAATGGCAGGGTATTGGTCGAGGATCTTGTCAATTACTTTATAGATTTTTACAGTTCGAGAAAAGAAAAAGGGCTGGTGGTTGAGAAGAAAACCAGTCTGTACTGTAAGGATGGATATTCAAACAAGGATGTCGAGAGAAATATATTCCTGAATCCGTTCAAGCGATTCGAGGATATGAGGTTTATGAGTCGGTGTCGGGATATTGAGTATGTGGAGTTTAATCGGCACGTCTGGAAGAAGATTGCGAGCGAGGAGAAGAAGTGGATCATTGGGCATTGTGATCAGAAGTTGGAGGAGTATTATAGGAAGAGATTAATAAAGGGTTAATTCAATATAGTTGATTAAGCCGCTATAGAAGCGATATTTGTGTTAGAATTTAGGGAGGGACAGTCCCTGTTGCGAGTACAATAGAAATATAGGAAACTAAAGACTGGACATGTGGTAGGAAATTGGGAATGTGGATATGTTTCCTTGGACGGGACACGTTGAGAGTATAATAATGATGACGTATAGTGGTCAGAAGGGCAAATAAGACGGTTTAACCACTACATATAGTGGTTAAGGAGTAA
>JAJZPA010000152.1 GCA_021811425.1 Bacillota bacterium
GATTGGTTCCAGGAAAACGGTCATGCGGTGCGACACCAGACGCCGGAGGAAATGTATCTGCCTTATCGTGGTCTGAGGATTCCCGTTTATTTCAACTTCTTTAAAGAAATGGGTGACGATCTCCAGACCAAGATGACGGCAGCCGGACGGAAGTGGGATACCTCCAGTTATCTGCCGGTTCCTGTGTGGCGGGACAGCCATCCTTTGCATAACATTCCGCCGGAGTATGATCTGTATGCCTTTGCCTTTAAAGAGACTTTATTAAATTTCTCGGAAAGCAATTCGGTACCCTGGATTAACGAGGCTATGGAACACATCCCGATGCATATGGGCGTCATGATTAATACGAAAACAGCGAAGGCCAAAGGCATAAAAACCGGTGACATGTTGCGGATTACCTCTCCGTTTGGTGAAGTCACCGGACGGGCCAGCGTGGTGGAAGAAATCCACCCAGGGTGTATCGCCATGTCCAATGGAATCAGTCGCTGGTCGAACCATCCCATCCCCAAGAAAAGCAATACTCATTTTAATCGCTTGCTGCCTGCGGATATCAAATGGACCGATGGGATGACTGGGCACCTGGAAACTTCGACAAAAGTCAAGATCACTAAAATTTGAGAGGGGGGGTGACGTTAATGCATTTGGGAATGGTGATTGATTTAAAAAGGTGTGTGGGTTGTCAAGCCTGTACGATTGCCTGCAAGTCGGAGAACGGTACGCCGCCTGAGGTGCTGTTTACCAAAGTCTTGGAGCAAGTGGCCGGGGAATATCCTATCGTTAAGAAAAAGTTCATACCCGTTCTGTGCAATCATTGTGAAGATGCGCCTTGTGTCAGGGTCTGTCCGACCGGAGCCACACAGAAACGGGAGGACGGCATTGTTTTGGTGGATCATCAAAAATGCATCGGCTGCCGGGCTTGCTATGTCGCTTGTCCTTATAAAAACCGTATTTTCCTGAAAAAAGGTTCTCTGAAAAAGGGGTACTTTGGCAAACAGCTAACGCCCTTTGAACAAGTGAAGTATCCCAAGTGGCAGGAAGGCGTCGTGGTGAAATGCACCTTCTGCGTCGAAAGGGTGGATCAAGGATTGGATCCAGCCTGTGTTCAGACTTGTCCGGCGGATGCCCGTATTTTTGGCGATCTCTCTAACCCGGAAAGCAAGGTAAGCCGGTTAATCCGCCAGCGAGGGGGCTATCAGCCCTTATCTGAGGATAATACGGAACCTTCCGTTTATTATTTGGAGTAGGAGGTGAGCAGGTTGACGAAATCGATGCCTTTGGTTGGTAGTGAATTTGTTTCCGGTTTCCGCCTGCAAACAGAGTGGGCGACCTTGATTGCGGCGGCGTTCTTTTTTGGCAAAATCGGGGCAGGTCTGTTTTTAATGTCCCTTTTCACCGGTTCATGGCTGGGGGCTTTGCTGGGGTTGTTGATTGTGCTCATCGGGAAAGGGGGTGCGCACCTGCTTTATCTGGGAAGACCGGAGCGTTTTTGGCGGGGTCTGACGAAGCCGGGAACATCCTGGGTTGCCCGTGGATTCTGGGCTATGCTGATTATGACGGTTGCGGGAGCCATCTTTCTCGCCTTGCCGGCTGGGAGTGCCGGGTGGTGGACAGCGGGATTGATTGCCGGGCTCAGTGCTTTTATCGTGGCCATCTATGACGGGTTTCTACTGAACGCTTCGCCTTCCATCCCCTTATGGAACACAGCCATGATGCCGGTACTCTGCCTATTTTATTCCTTGCTGGGTGGGACATCTCTAACCTTGTTCCTCATTAATTTTGGCTTGGCCAGCGTAACGATCCAGGAGGTTTTCCTCAGCAATATGGAAATTGTCCTGTTGATTACGAATTTAATTGTGGTCGGTCTCTATTTAATCAGCATGACCCATGCGACGGCGGCTGCCAAAGAATCCCTGCGTCTGCTGGTCAGAGGAACTTATGCTTTGCCTTTTTACAGTTTGGCCATAGGCGTGGGACTCGTCTTCACGCTTTTGATGGCTTATTTTGTGGGTGCGGCCGGAGGGCCGGGCGTAGTGGGCTTAATCACAGCCGCTGATCTTGTCGGACATTACTTCATCTTTTTCCTCTTGCTGCGGGTCGGTGTTTACAAGCCGGTCTTGGGTCAACTGACAATTTAACTGTCCAAACAGAGGGGAAAGCAAAATGATCACAAGTGGTGTCTTAGACTCAATCCATGATGGGGTCATCGTGGTTGGCATGGATTCGACGATACTCTATGCCAACCCGGCCTACACCCGTAACTTCGGGATTCAGGTCAGTAAAGTATTAGGACGAAAACTCTCGGAAATTGAGCCTGATTCCCGTATTCTAGGGGTATTGCGGACTGGAAAGCCCATTGTCGATGATCATTCTCATGTGGTTTCCGTCGGTATCGATATTGTGGCTAATATCACACCGGTTTTTGAACAGGGACAAATGACGGGCGCCGTGGCTGTTTTCCGTGATGCGACGGAAGTCATGGCACTTAAAGATCTGGTGACAAGGTATCACTCGGAACTATTGGAGCTGCGGACACGGTTATTGGACGTGGGGGATGTGGTTTGGGACAGTCCGGCTATGCGGCGGGTATCGGAACTAGCCCAACGGGTGGCACTTGTAGATTCCACCGTGCTGATTTCCGGTGAATCGGGAACAGGCAAAGAAGTAGTCGCTAAGCTGATCCACCAGGTGAGCCAACGACAGAAAGGGCCTATGGTGGCCATCAACTGCGGGGCCATACCGGAAAACCTTTTGGAGTCTGAACTTTTCGGCTTTGAAAAGGGAGCTTTCACCGGGGCCGGTCGGGAAGGCAAAGTCGGTCTGCTGGAGGTAGCTGACAAAGGGACCATTTTACTGGATGAGATAGGGGAGTTGCCTTTAAGTCTTCAGGTTAAGTTGCTTCGGGTCATTCAGGAGCTGTGCTTTATGCGCATCGGCGGGGTCAAACAGGTGAAGGTGGACGTGAGGTTTGTGGCTGCCACCAACCGCGATCTCAAGACCATGGTCAAACAGGGGACTTTCCGCGAGGATTTGTTTTACAGGCTTAATGTGGTACCTATCCATATTCCGCCTCTGCGGGAGAGGACAAGGGACATAGCAGGCCTGGTCAGGGTTTTTCTGCGCAAGTATAACGAGAAGTATCAACTTGAGAAGAGGATTTTACCGGAAGTGGTACGTTTCTTTGAAACCTCTTATGACTGGCCGGGGAATGTTCGGGAGTTGGAAAACGTGGTCGAGCGCCTGGTGGTATCTTCTCGCAGTGACATAGTCAGACTGGGCGACGAAGTTCTCAGGGATTATTTTGATCTGCAGGGTGACACAGAGAGTCGCGTAATTGTGAGCGGTTTGATGAACCTGAAAAAAGCGCGCGAACTTTTGGAACAGGAACTGATCCAAAAAGCCGCTCAGGCCTATAGTTCGACCCGCGGCTCTGCCGCAGCCCTCGGCCTGGACCATTCAACGATAGCGAGGAAGGCGAGAAAGTTCGGGATAAAATTCCAGGCCAATTGAAGTTTGTGATGTGAAAGGAGTGCTTAATATGAGTACCAATCTAAGAAACGTTATTGAGGACCATGCTCTGCAAAGAGTCCCTCTGGAAGAGCGTAAAAGCTGGTTAAACTTATCATGGAATACCATGGGGATTGTTTCCACATTGGTTCAATTGCTTGTCGGGGGTGTGGTAACCTTTACGGCTGGCATTTACGTCGGATTGGCGGCAGCAATCCTTGTCACCATTATTGGTGCTTTGTTGGGCTGGCTTGTCGGTCATATTTCGTATAAAGAAGGTTTATCCAGTACAGTGATTGCCCGCTATCATGGTCTCGGTTCGATGGGTTCTATCATTGCTTCCGGAATTTATGGCTTTATGATTATAGGGATGTTGGCTTTGGAAAATGCTTTGCTTTATGAAGGAATTCTCTTCTATTTTAAACTGCAGAGTAACCTTACCAATGCTATAGTCATTTACGGTATCCTTAGTTTGGCCTGGATTTTGATTGCAACGTTCGGGATTAAGCTGGTTACCCGGGTTTCCTCGGTAACCGTGGTGCTGTTTCTCATCGTTTTGGTTTATATGGTGGCCACATCGACCTCCCATTCCGGAATGACCTGGGCTCAGATTTTAAGCCATGGGGCTATTTTCCCAGGTGGCAATAGCGGGAGTCATTTTATCACGGCAGTTAATCTATTAATTGGTTCAGCAGGAGCTTTAGCTCTGGTCGATGCAGATTATGGCAGATACGCCAAGTCATCGGGTGATGTTTTCTTGATGGCTTTGCTTGGAAACATTATGATGGATATTATCATGTTTTTAACGGGTTCAATTCTGATCTTCGTCGGTTTTAAAACAGTGCAGCAATACTATATTCACGGAGGAATGTCGCCTGCTGATGCGGCGAATGCAGCTCTAAACAATGTGGGAGCCACTTTTATTATTCTCGGCGGATTTGCCGGGACATTATTAATGCTTTTGGCCCAAGCCAAAGCTCAGGTCCTCAATACTTACAGCAGTTCATTGGCGCTGTCAAATTTATTTGATACCCTTAAACTAAGGCCAGGGCGGTTTTTTATGGTAATACTCGCCAATATTATTGGCTTGTTGATGATTGCCGGAAATATCTTGGGGCTGATCAACAGTTGGTTAACAGTTCTTGGGGTTATCACAACGTGTTTAGCGGTCGTTATGGTTGCCGATTACTTTATAGTTCAAAAACGGGCGAAAGATCTGGAAGCCTATAAAGGAGAAGCGGTGAACTGGGCCGGAGTAATAACGGTCATCTTCGGTTCAGTTGTTGCCATGTTGTTACAAAAAACTATACCTATTCCTTTTGTGACGTCCACGGTGATTTCTCTGATTTTCTATCCTGTTTTGAGAAATTATGTCCTAAAACCGCAAACGGGTTATGCCGATAGTATTTTGACCGATAAAAAGATGTAACATAAATCTTTGTTTATTGCAGCTTCGCTCAGAAGCTGCATTTCCTTTAGTTCCTGCTTCGGGCTAGGGATAGATTTTCACGTTGTTGCAAAAAAGCAACATGATGTGGCAAATTTGCCACACTTAAGATCAGAGCTAACCTTGGGATTTTTGAGGGTATAATGAGAAGAATTTAAAAATTATCATAATTTATTAAATTCTATTGTCGCTCTTTTGCACCACAACCCTTAAGGAAACTGCGACGTTGGCTCTTATGTGCTTGGCATTAGTTTTGCATTAGTCTAGATCCAAGTAAACATTAGCTTGGGCCGCAAATTTTGGGGCTGTTCTTAGCAAGCTCTCATTGAAAAGCATAGACAAGAGAATTTATTTACTTTAATGCATTTTCGGAGGTGTTAGAATTGAAAAAACCGGGAGAAGAAAAATTAAGTGCGCTGTTTCAACCGGGAAAAGTCGGCAACTACAAGACGAAAAACAGGGTCAAATACGGAGCATGCTGTGTATCCAATTACAATACCAGAGACGGATTTATTACCGAACGCGAATTGGCCCGGGATAAAGTAATCGCCGGCACAGGCTGTGGAATTATTACCAATCAGGGAGCGTATTCGGACCCTTTGGGAGAAGGAAAGGCTTATTTCCGGCAGATTGCTTTGTTTGATGACAAATTCCTGCCGCAATTTGAAAAGATTGCCGGCTATATCCATGACAACGGCGGGGTGGCGATCCAGCAAATTCTCCATGCGGGTCGTTACGGTGGGATTGATCTGGGGTATTGTATCCAACCTTCTGTGGTGCCGCAGACTTTAACCCATTTCCGTCCTCCCCGGGAAATTACGAAAGAGCAAATCAAAGAAACGATTAAACAACATGCTGAAGCGGCCAAACGTGCTGTCATAGCCGGTTTCGACGGTACGGAAATTACCAGTTTCATGGGGTATCTTCTGGCCAATTTCAATTCCAAGTTTACAAACCGCAGGACAGACGAATATGGGGGTTCTCCAGAAAACAGGGGCCGGTTTATGCGGGAATTGATTTATGCGATCAAAGAGGCCCAGGGCGATGATCATCCTTTGGTGGTCCGTCTCAACGGAGCCGAACTCATGGATAAGTGGGGCGGGAATACGGAAGACGAGTGTTTTGCCTTAATGCAGATGGCCGGAGATGCCGGGGTGGATATGATCAGCGTCACGGTCGGCTGGCAGGAGGCACCGGTGTCATCAATTGGCCGGGATGTTCCACCCGGATATTGGAACCGCTTGGCCTCCCGGGCTAAAAAGCTTCTCCCTGATGTACCGATTGCCTTTGGTGTCCGTTTACCGGATCCGGTAATGGCTAACGAAAATATTGCCAACGGTGAATTTGATTTTTGGGAAGTCTGCCGTCCGATGCTGGCCGAACCCGAACTTCTGCACAAAGCGGCTGAAGATCGTCTGGATGAAGCAAAACGCTGCTTGGGTTGCATGAATTGCCTCTCCCGTTTGTTCCGGGATCTTCCTTATTTATGTACGAACAACCCGGCCTTGGGTCATGAAGTAGAGCCGGAATACCATATCACTCCGGCGGTCGTTCAAAAGAAAATTATGATTGTCGGAGCCGGACCGGCTGGATTGGAGTGCGCGATCGCGGCCCGTCAACGAGGACATGAGGTCACGGTTTTTGACAAGAACGATGACATCGGAGGCGCTTTACAGGGTTATGCCAGCCGTGATATGGCCAATCAGGACGATCTCCAAGCCCAGCTCAGTTATTACAAAACCATGGTCACTAAATTAGGTATTGAGTTAAAACTCAACACAGAAGTCAATCCCAAGTTTATGCGCAGCATTCTGCACCAATACGATGTTACGGTGATTGCGGCGGGAGCGAGGGTGGATTTGAAGGCTATCCCGGCGCCGGAGAAGGAAGGGTTGCTGGTTTCCGCCCAGGATGTGGCTATGGGTAAGGTAAAGGTAGGTGAAAGAGTTGTCGTCTTAGGTGGGGGCAAAATTGGTCTGACTCTGGCCGAGTTTTTAAAAGCAAAAGGAACGGATGTCACGGTGGTGGAGAAAGACAAGCGCATTGCGGGGGATGTTATACCTTCCTGGAAATGGCGGCATACCTCCTGGGTAGAAGAATTGAAGATCAAGACCTATACCGGGAGTATTGTGACAAAGATCGGCAGCGGCGGTGTAACTGTAGTTAATGATCAAGGAGAAGAGAGTTTTATAGAAACCGATACGGTGATTGCCGCTTCCCCGAGAAAAGGTAATCAGGAACTGTTCCAGGAATTTGAGTTTATGGTGGATGAACTGCATGGGATAGGGGATGCTCTTGTCCCCCGGGGCATGGCCCAGGCGATTCATGATGGTTACCGCTTGGGAGTGAGAATATAGCCAGTGTCGATAAAACTTATTTTGACAAATTAATACACTCAAAGAGGTGGAAAAAGTGATCAGTGCTGTTAAGGAAGTTTTTTTAGAGCGGGACGGTTGGCAGGCTATGCTTGACCATCATCACCAGGTTTTTTCTTCTTTGCAACCGGGTGCCGGGATCGGTATTCTCCCCAAAACGGAATTTGACTCTCCGGAGGGGGAAATGCTGGCCTGGGAAGCCGCTTCTGGGCGGTTAACAGCCGAATACCGGACCTTTAAAGGTTTTCAGGAAGCAGGGGTGGATTTATTATTTGTTGTGGATGATGAAGCTTTGGAGGAAATCCTAAACAAGGCTAGAGAAGATCCCTTTGCGAAAATGAAACAATTGATTCGCAACGGAAACATTGTTTTTTACAGTATGAGAGCTCAAAATGAACTTTTGGATTTAGGTTTTGAGGACTTGATTGATGTGCTGGGTTTGCC
>JAJZPA010000153.1 GCA_021811425.1 Bacillota bacterium
TGTTGACGGTCCCTTAGGTTTGGATATTGCTATTTCGCCGGAAGCAGCCACCCATAAAAACGTCGGCGGCCCCGTGGCCGGCAAGGCGGATATCGTCGTGCTCCCGAATTTCGAAGCCGGGAACGTGATGTACAAGACCCTAACTTATACAACCGTTTCTCAAAACGGGGGTATTCTCGTCGGCACGTCCGCCCCAGTCATTCTCACTTCCAGGGCTGACAGCCATGAAGCTAAGATGAACTCAATTGCCTTGGCCTGTTTGGTGGCCCATAACAAGAACTACGAAATCCCGATGGAAATGGTCGCCAAATAGGAGCGTGATATGTTGCGTCTTTTAGTTATCAATCCGGGATCAACCTCAACCAAAATCGCCGTCTATGAAGATGAACAGCAACTGTTTCAGGCCAGCTTGCGTCACACGGTTGAAGAAATCGGCCAATATGCTACAATCCCCGACCAGTACGTTTTTCGGCGCAAGGCCATACTGGAAATGTTAAAGGCAAAAGCTTTTGATCTCTGCACCCTGGACGCGGTGGTTGGCAGAGGCGGGTTGTTAAAACCCATTATAAGTGGTACGTATCGGGTTAATGCAGCGATGTTAAAGGATTTGCAGGCAGGAATACAAGGACAGCATGCTTCCAATCTTGGCGGAATCATTGCTCACGAAATCGCGGAAAGTTTGGGCATTCCAGCCTTCATCACTGACCCTGTGGTGGTGGATGAGATGGAGAATGTGGCCCGGATTTCCGGTCTTCCGGAAATCCAGCGTAAGAGTATTTTTCATGCCTTAAATCAAAAGGCCGTTGCCCGCAGATATGCTGCAGACATGGGTAAACCCTATGCAGCGTTGAATCTGGTTGTAGCCCACATGGGTGGAGGAGTTTCAGTCGGTGTGCATCAAAATGGTCGGGTTATCGATGTGAACAATGCCTTGGATGGTGAAGGGCCGCTCTCCACGGAAAGAAGCGGCGGCATCCCTGTCGGCGATTTGCTCAGACTTTGCTACAGTGGTCAATTCACGCTGGAGGAAATGCTGAAAAAGATTTCCGGGAGGGGCGGCCTCGTCGCTTATCTGAATACCAATGATTTTCAAGAAGTTTGTTCCCGTGCCGAAAAGGGAGACAGCGACGCTCAACTGTTATTCCAAGCCTTCATCTATCAGACAGCCAAAGAAATCGGGGCCTCTGCGGCAGTATTATTTGGGAAGGTGGATGCCATCCTGTTGACCGGGGGTATCGCCTTTGCCCAGAACGCAGTGGCAGCGATCACTGAGAGAGTAGGTTTTGTTGCTCCGGTCATCGTCTATCCCGGAGAGGATGAACTACTGGCTCTGGCACTGGGCGGACTGAGCGTGCTCAAAGGGGAACAGGAAGAAAAGATCTATCAATAAGTACAGCTTTCTAAGGTGGAGATTATTGCCATGCATTTGGAAAAAATCAAACCGCGCCGCGTCTACGAAGATGTATTAGAGCAAATCACCAAGCTGATGTCGAAAGGGAAAATTAATCCCGGTGACAGGCTTATGGGAGAACGGGAAATGGCCAATGCTCTGGGAGTAAGCCGTACGACCCTGCGTGAAGCCCTACGCACCTTGGAACACCTTGGTTTGGTAGATATCAAACCCGGTGGCGGTACTTTCGTCAAAGACCAAAACCTAAATCAGGTTATTTCTCCTTTAGCACTTGCGCTTTCCGTAGAGCAAAATTCCTTCCACGATCTCTGGGAAATCCGGTTTAGCTTAGAAGTCACTGCGGCAGGTCTGGCAGCTCAGCAGGCCACTCCGGAAAATCTTCAATATATTGAAGCCGCTCTGCGGGAAATGCTCAGTTGTTGGTCAGATCACGCTTTGTTTTCCAAAGCTGACTTGCGTTTTCACTACATGATTGCCCAGGCTTCTCAGAATGCCATGATGTCCAGACTTCTGCAGACTTTTGTCGTCCACCTCTATGAGATGAGCCTGAAAGCGGGATACTCCCGGTTTAGGCATGATCGCGAAGGGGTGCAGACGATCAACGAACACACTGAAATCTTTGAAGCAATCAAAAACCGCAATCCTGATCAAGCACGCCTGAGCATGCAAGAACATTTACAGGGGGTTCGTCGGGATTTAGATGGGTTATAGCATCATTTCCCTCATTTCCCTACCGGCAGTCCACCCATCGGGGTGGCATACTCCACGGCCTTGAGCACCGCCCGCTCTACAACTTCTACAATCGCTGCTGCCAAGCCCAGAATCTCGTTCTGCCACTCCCCTTTGACCTTACCAGTGGAAAGGGCAAACAGAGTATCCCCATCGAAAAGCGTGTGCACCGGACGAATCGTTCGCGCTAGGCCGTCATGCGCCAGCTTGGCCAGATGGTTCACCTGTTCCACATTAAGCGCCGCATCCGTCGCTACAACCCCGATCGTCGTGTTCGTTGCCCCGAGGATGGCCCGACCGATTCCCTTCTGTGCTTCTTTCGCGGTATCTACAAAGCCGCCGATGACAGGCCGACGGGTTCCGGCCAAAATCTGATTGTTTTCAGGCCGTACGACATCCCCGAAAGCATTGACAACAATAATGGCCCCAACCGTCGCCTTGCCAACCTTGATGCTGGCTGTTCCGATTCCGGACTTGGTCGCTTGCTCAGGGCCAAACAGTTTTCCCACCGAGGCCCCTGTGCCTGCCCCCACACATCCTTGCTCGACCTCTCTCCGAGAGGCATTCTGGCAAGCTCTATAGCCCATTTCCTCATCAGGCCAGGCTACTTTGCCAAGCGCGAGATCGAAAATCACCGCTCCGGGTACAATGGGAACCTTGGTCACCCCGACATTATAGCCGATGCCCTGTTCCCAGAGATAGCGCATGATCCCCCCCGCCGCATTGAGACCAAAGGCACTCCCTCCAGCGAGTAGCACGGCTTGGGCTTTGTCCACCAAGGTTGCCGGACGGCAAAGATCCGTCTCCCGCGTACCCGGTGCCGAGCCGCGCACATCCACTCCGACCACCGCACCTTCCCGGCAGATCACCACGGAACAACCGGTCAAAGCCTCTTTATCCTCGGCCTGTCCGACTTCAATCCCTTGGACATCCGTGATCGCATCATACATAGTATTTTTTCTCCTCTTCAAATTGAACAATATGCGTTCTGCAAGCGGAAGCGAGTGAATTGGGCAGAGGGACGGGCTATCCCATTAACGGCGGCATCATTTTCATCAGTGGAGCAAGAAGTTTAAAGCAGTGGCTGCATAGAGCTTACAGGCGGTCTCCAATTCATCGATATCGACCCACTCATCTTTTTGATGTGGAACGAAACGATTGCCTGCCCCCGTCGTGATGATCGGGATCCCTGCCCAACTATACAAAAAGGTTCCGTCCGTCGCACCTGGTACCCCATTGTAATAGGGCTTTTCTCCGGTCGTCTGGATAAAGGCTGCAGTCATACTCTGAACCACCGGGTCAGACATCGGCGTCTTCGTCCAAGGACGCTCTTCTATGACATCCAGCTCGGCCTCAAACAACGGATCCTCCGCTTTTAGGCGGGCCAAGCAATCTTTTAGCATTTGAATGATTTCCGGGTGAGACTGTCCCGGAATCGTCCGAATGTCAAGAGCTACCAAGGCCTGTGCCGGCATCACATTGATCTGAGGTTCGGCATTTTCCGGTGCCATCATGATCGTGGGGGTGAAGCTGGGATAGCCTAAAAACGGATCTTTCCCGTGCTTAAGGATCTCCTCTTGTTCCAACGCTTCCACGGCTACAACAAAGCGGGCCGCCCGAGTGATGGGGTTAACGCCGCTTAAGGGCATCGCCCCATGAGCCATTTTGCCCTGAACGCGCACACTGATCCGCAAAGCCCCTTTTTGGGTGACACAAAGCTGGTTTTCTTCCGGCTCACAGATGACCGCCCCGTCAATCCCCTCCGCATGTCCAGCCTTGATAAACTGCTTGATCCCAAGCATCAAACCTTCTTCATCCACAGGAATGCAGAGAATGATCCGGCCTGGAAAAGGCTGGCCTGCGCGTTTAATCGCCCTGACAGCCATGATGGCCGCTGCTAAATTTCCTTTGGTATCACAGGCTCCCCGGCCGTAAATCCGGCCACCCTCAATAACTCCCTCAAACGGGGGATAACGCCAATCTTCCGAATCCCCTTCTGTCACCACATCCGTGTGTCCCTCAAAGAGGATGGTTTTACCCGGACTCCCTCCGAACACCGCCCAGACATTGGGTCGATTCGGCTCCGCCTCTTCCGTTTGGACGGCAAACCCTTCTTCCTTTAAGTAGCGGGCCAAATACTCAGCCACAAGTTTCTCATTCCCAGAAGGACTGTTGGAACGATAGACGCTCGGTATGCGGATCAAGTTCCTCGTCAATGCGACCAATTCTTCTTTGTCAATGTTTTTCCAGACGGTTTGTAACATGTTCAAGAACTCGGGCTCAGATGTAGCCCACGTCTCTTGCAGGTACCCTTCCCCCATAGGGGTAAGACCGTCCTGTGCCTGGCGTGCGGTCTGTTCTCTCATGTTTTCCTTCCTTCCAGTTCATATTCACTTGAGATTCGAATGCTCTAATGATACACCCTATACTGAAAATTTTATAGTACTGTCTTCCCGCCATCCCGGCATCTTGCCATCCTTGGCGATGCTCTAACCTCGAACATCCTGTTCGAGTCATGGCTCCAGCGACACTAGGTCCTCCATGACTGTCGGGGGTGGTATCCTGTACCCTGCTTCGGTGGGGGTAGACTCCTCCGTCGCCGCGAAGTCTTCTTCTTGGGATTGGCGACTTTGGCGAAACCCTCTACTGGAGGCTTTCGTCACCGAAGTCTCGATGTTCAACTTTAGTTGAACGAGGTCACTAAGGAGCGGGAGACTAGCGAAGAATTACGCCTCAATTCCTTCGCCAGTTCCCGCTCTCTTACAAGAAGAAAACGAGGGTCACCCAGCCTAACGCGCTTTGCGGAAAGGCATACGCGGAGCATTGGCATTAACCCGATTCATCAGATCCTCTGGGGAATTAATGCCCTTTTTGCTTAGAAAGCGTTGCATACCGAAGGGCATCATAGGGGTTTGATTTAACCCTTCCCCTCCTACAGCACCGTCTACGAGTCCGCCCTCTTGAGGACCGCCTTGAACAAACCTTCTTCGACCTAGAAACATGAAAACCACCTCCTCTTTACCAAGGTATTCCACATATGGTATTGATGTTTCGTTAATAGCGAAATTATCCGCCCTTTTTACCAGTGATGTCCTGCGTCGCTATATCTGGAATTTAGCCACGGCCGCTTCTAATTTCTCCGCCATGCTTGCCAAGCTTTGACTTGTCGCATTGATTTGCTCCATCGATGCACTTTGTTCTTCCATCGCCGCTGAGACTGTCTGAACTTGTCCGGCTGCATTCTGGCTTGATTGATCAACCATTTCCACACTCCCAGCCACCTCTTGACTATGGCGAGCCACGTTTTGCACGGACAAGGCAATATCTGTAGATTCACCCACCACCTGGTTAACCAAATCGGCGATTGCGTTAAAAGAAGCTCCGGCTACTTGAACCAGTTGATTCCCCGACTGAACATGTTTCGCTTCGGCCTGAGCGATCTCTACCACTTGGCTAATATTACTTTGGTTATTTTCAATTAACGCCGCAATTTCTTGGCTGGCCTGGGATGAACCCTGGGCCAGCTTTTTTACTTCTGCTGCAACGACAGCAAATCCACGTCCTTGCTCCCCAGCGCGGGCCGCTTCAATCGCGGCATTTAAGGCGAGTAGATTCGTTTGTTCCGCAATTCCAGAAATCACACCAATAATGTCCCCAATTTGGGCTGAGTCTTTGGCGAGTTTAGTAATGCTTTCTTCGATCAGCCCACTGCCCTTGGCGATGTTTTCAATTTGGACAACCGCCTGCCCAACCATCTCGCGTCCATGATCCGATGTGTCATGGGCCCGGCCCAAGGCAGAAGCCATACTCTCACTCTTGGCCGACATCAACTGGATATTTCTGTCCATCTCTGTGAACTTAGCATAGGCCTGACCCACTATCTCAGCTTGAGCATCAGCCCCTGCTGCGACCTCCGTCACCGCCCCATTCACCTGGTTCAATGCCTCCATATTTTGTTCGATCGTCGCTGCAAGTTGTTCGGAGCACATGGCTACTTCTTGGGAAGACTGGCGAACATGCTGCACTAAGCTACTCAAATTAACGGTCATCTCATCAAAAGCTATCCCCAGCCGTCTCACTTCGTCCTTGGACTGGCTGGGTTTTGCATCACTCTTCGCCAGTGCCAGATTTCCAGCGGCTACCTGCTGAACCTGAGCCAAAATCTGCTTGAGGGAACCGACGATCATATGCTCAATGACGGTGCCCAAAACCAAAGCAAACAAAACTCCCACAATAGCTAACAGCACAAGGATTTGTTTTGCTCGTGCCATATTCTGATCATTTTTCTGTTTGATCGCGTCCGCCGCTTCAGCCCTGTGATCCGCCAAGTCATTCAAGGTACTGTTGAGGGCATCAAGGTTTTGAGCGATATTTCGGGTGTAAAGGGTATAGGCTCCTTCTTTGTCCCCCTTCTGAACCAAGGCCATCACTTTTGGAACTTCTTCATCATACGCCTTGAGAGCGTCTTTGACATTTGTCCATCGGGGTTTCTCATAGTCGTCAACGACCAGCGGTTCATACAACTGAACCAACTTTTTGATCTGCTCGGTACTATCATTCAGTTCCCTAACGCTCTGACGTAAAGCACTATCATTCATTGAAGTAGACATGGTTTCAAGTGTAACCACCTCACTGGTCCGAACCGATGTCCGCATTTCATTGATGTACTTAATAGGCAGTAAGGATTTACTGTACATTTCGTTTAACGCCAAACTTGCTTTGGTATTGTAGAAATACCCCAAAAAACCTACCACCCCTAAGCACAAAGCTAGCCAGCCAATCAGGGAAAATAGCTTGGTCCGAGTTTTCCAGTTGCGCATCTTCGTCATCGTGTGTCCCCCTATCGTGCAATTTCCTCAAAATATGCAAAAGCCCTGCCCCTATCTTACCAGAAAAATCGGACTTCGAAATAGTGTTTATGAAATGTGAAATATTATTTTAATGCAGCTTTCTCATTCTGTACCGCCTGAACATCACGGCCATCATAGTCGGTATTGCTGAGACAAGCGCAGCGATGAAAACAGCGTTCACATACCCTGCTGCCGGAGAGGATAGATAACCTGCCAACACTCCGACTGAAATACTCCCTAAAATTAAGCCCCCGGACTTTTCTTTTTGCAGTACTACGGCCAGCAAAGGAACAAGGGCCGCTGCGTTGACAATACCTAAAACGAATAAACACTGCAGTAAAGAAGGCTTGAGGAATATTGAGAGAACAAAAATGACACCTGACTGAAGGATCGCCAAGTAACGGCCTAAATAAGGATTCCTGCCGGAATGATTGCTCGAATCCCACTTAAAAACAAACTCTTGCCAGATTTTCGTCAAAGACCGTAATTCGGCTACAAAGGAATAAACTATGGCACCCAGCAGACTCAAAACGAATAAGTTTAATAAAATGGCTAATTCCTTACGCAGTAAATCCTTCAGAATAGAAGCTAAATCGTAAAACCCACCGGAATAGATCACCCCCAGTACCAAAGAGGAGAAGGCCAATAGCAATACGGCACCCACTAATCCGGCTAAGCCTAAAGCCGGACCAACCTTACGGCGTTCTAGACCCATTACCGTAGACCACACTG
>JAJZPA010000154.1 GCA_021811425.1 Bacillota bacterium
ATCTGGCAATCCTACAACTTGCACATCCGCTATTTTAGGATGACGGTAGAGAAATTCCTCGATTTCGCGAGGATAGATATTCTCGCCACCTCGGATGATCATATCTTTGAGACGGCCCGTGATGTTGCAGTACCCTTCCTCATCCATAACCGCCAGATCCCCGGTGTGCAGCCACCCCTCTTCATCAATCGCTTGGCGAGTTGCTTCCGGCATGTTGTAGTATCCTGCCATAATACTGTAACCGCGGGCGCAAAGTTCACCCTGCTGACCATAGGGCAGCGTTTCACCAGTAGCCGGATCCACGATTTTAACTTCAATCCCATCCAAATTCCTGCCGACTGTAGCGACACGCCGTTCCAAGGGATCATCGATCCGGGTCTGGGTAATGACCGGTGAGGCTTCGGTCTGCCCATAGGCAATCGTTACTTCCTCCATCCCCAGCGTACTGATGACCTGTTTCATCACTTCCACCGGGCAGGGGGAGCCTGCCATGATCCCTTTGCGCAGAGTCCCTGTGTCATAAGTTTTAGTTTTTAAAGCCTCCAGTTCAGCGATGAACATGGTCGGAACTCCGTGAAGGGCTGTGCATTGTTCCCGTTCTACGGCCTCCAGGACGGCATGGGGTTCGAAATATTCGATGGGCACCATGGTCGCCCCTTTGGTCACACAGGCCAGTGAAGACATCACACAACCAAAACAGTGGAACAACGGTACCGGGAAACAGAGGCGGTCTTCTTCCTTGAGGTTCATAGCATCAGCGACAGCATTGGCGTTGTTCACAATGTTAATGTGGGTCAGCATGACCCCTTTCGGGAATCCTGTCGTCCCTGAGGTGTACTGGATATTGATGACTTCCTCAGGACTCGTGGCATCTTGATAAGTCCGCAGGGTTTCATCACTTACAGCTTCTCCCAAGGACAGGAACTCACTCCAATTGAGCAGCCCAGGGACCGACTGCTCTGAGAGGAGTATGCCATGACGCAGCTTAGGCAAGGACGGAAACTCGAGAACCTTCCCCCGGGGATGTTCCCTCAGTTCCGGCAGAATGGCATTAAAGATCCCAACATAGTCAGACTGTTTAAACCGCTCAACCAGGAAAATCGTGGTACTGTCCGACTGTTTGAGCAAATACTCCAGTTCGCTCGCCTGATACTGAGTATTCACAGTAACCAAGATAGCCCCCATTTTGGCACTACCCAGCTGGAGCAATACCCATTCCGGAACGTTGGTCGCCCAGAGGGCGATCGTATCCCCCTTCTTGATTCCGAGCCCGATCAAGGCTTTGGCCACCTGATCGGATGCTTGCCGAAGTTGCCGATAAGTGTAGCGCACGGGCCGGTCGGCATAGACCATAGCTTCTTTGTCGGCAAGCCTCTCGCTCACTTCATCCAGCAGTGCTCCGATAGTTTGGTTTAAGAAGCTCATTTTACTCCCCCAATCGTCTAAATATATCCAGCGCATGCCTTCGCCCTCTAGCAATTATTAAAGCAAAACCCTCGCCAAATTCCCTTTTTCGAGTGCATAAAATCCCTAACCGTCCAAATCGAAGCTTGAAAGAACTAAATTCCAGCCTCAATGGTTTATTCCGACCATAGCGGCCCATAAAAAAATCCCCCATGTGGGTATGAGGTTAGCCCGGATAAAAAGCAGTGTAATCTTTTGTTTACACAAAGTATTTGTGCATCTTTTTGTAAAGCGCTTGGCGGGAAATGCCCAGTACTTCCGCCAGATGCGAACGATTCGGTTCATGCGCCAATAGATAGCGGAGAATTTCCGCCTCCATTTCATCCATGATCTCGGCGAGAGGATGCGTTCCGATCATGCTGGCATAATGTTGCCAGTGAAGAAACTCTCCCAATTCGGGCCGAGATCCTTCGCTGTCTGTCCCTGATTTTTCGCTGTCTGTCCCTGATTTATTCAAGGCAAAGATCGGCTCAGCTTCATCCACGGTCAGGATCACTGGATGAACATCTTGATCGAGCTGCGCCTCCTCCTGAACCTGCTCTGAATGCCATTGCCGCAGAAACTGAGGCAGGTGCTCCATCCTGATTTCCTGCCCGCCATCGAAAAGATGGAAGGCTGCCTCCAAAGCATTATGGAGTTCCCTCACATTCCCAGGCCAAGGGTAACTATCAAAGAGGTGCTTAACCCCTTCGCTTAGCCGATAGACCCGGTAGTCATATTCCACATTCAACGGTTTGAGGAAACTTTGGCATAAGAGCGGAATATCCTCCCTACGATTTCTGAGCGGAGGGATTTCCAAAGTCACCACATTCAAACGGTAATAGAGATCACTGCGAAACTTCTTGTATTTTACGAGTTGGGCCAAGTTGGCATTCGTCGCTGCCACCACCCGCACATTGACTCGGCGTGGCATGCTCTCTCCCAGGCGCTGGATTTCATGCTCCTGCAAAAACCGCAGCAGCTTGGCCTGGAGGGTAAGCGGCAGTTCAGCCAATTCATCAAGAAAGACGGTACCTCCATCAGCGATGGCGAACTTCCCCAGGTATCCCCCCTTTTTCCCACCGCTAAAGCTTCCTTCGGCATAACCAAACAACTCCGACTCCAGGAGGTTTTCCGGAATCGCCGCACAGTTTACCCTGACAAAGGGCTTAAAGCGGCGCAAGCTTCCCTGGTGCAAGGCCTGGGCAAAGAGTTCCTTCCCGGTTCCCGTCTCCCCGGTGAGCAGCACTGTCGTGTTGCGCGGGGCGATTTTCAGTACAGCCTGCTTCAAATCCAGGATCTGGGGGCTGTTGCCAATAATTGAGGCAATACTAGGGTCTTCCGTGGTTTGCATGGCATTCCACTCCCTAAGTTCAATTTCACCTGCCTCTACACATTATATCCGAATTCGAGGACATTAGCGGAATTTTCAGTTAAACGGTCTGTAAACTTTGGTTAACGGTTGTTTTATTAACTTTGAATGCTGTCAACTCTGATTGACTCAGCCAAACAAAGAGCGCAGTTCCCTCCCCTGCGGGGGTAGAACAAAGATATCCGAACGATCTTTTTCGCAACTTTATCATGCGCGCCGATCAGACATACTTTTGCTCCATGTAAGAATGTTCCATTACTCAAAAGCAAGCTTAAGAATAGCTTAAGATGTAGTACTAGAGTGCTTGAGTCAGACTTAACGCCATGATATGATAATATAAACTAGAATTTGGAGATGATAAAAGGTGAGTCAGCCTGAACATAATCTTAATCATAAATATACGTACAAAGATTGCCTCAAATGGCCAGAGCAAGAGCGTTGGGAGCTTATTGACGGAATTCCTTTCAATATGACACCTGCCCCTTCTACGGAACATCAGCGACTTGTTCTTGAGTTGGCTTTGATCTTAAAATCAGGTTTAATGCCTGCTGCTTGTTCAGTCTTCGTTTCCCCGTTTGACGTTCGGCTGCCACTTGAAGCTGAAGAAGATGCCGCTACAAGTAATGTTGTTCAACCCGATGTTGTTGTGATATGTGACCCATCCAAAATTGATAAAAAAGGCTGCAAAGGTGCCCCCGATCTTGTCATTGAGATTACTTCTCCTTCAACCTTTCGCAAAGATCTTACAGACAAGTACAGCCTCTATGAAAAATCAGGCGTAAAGGAGTACTGGATTGTGTATCCTGACAACAAGGCAATCACTGTTTACCGATTAACGGATGGTAAGTTTGGTCTGCCGCAAGTGTATACATCAGAAGATACCATCATCATGGGCTTGTTTGCTCATTTAAGCATTGAACTCAGCAGAGTTTTTCCAACTCAATCATGATCAGAATAATCATCTTAAAGTCCTAAAGCGCTCCCACAAACTCTGCAATCGCTTGGTTCACAATCTCTGGCTGTTCCAGCATCGCCATGTGCCCCGCGTTGGGGATGATGACGAAATGTGAATCAGCGATTTCTTGGCGCAAATACTCAGAAAACTTCGGTAGGGTCATGAGATCCTCCTGACCGCAGAGAATCAAGGTAGGAACCTTAATGTTTTTTACCTGATCCAAGATGTTGAACCGATCGCAGGCCTGAAAATCAGCGAGATACACAGGTGGAGGCACCTGCTCCATATCCCGAGCCGCTTGTTCCAGGACCTGGGCAGGGGTATTCGAAGCAAACATATACTTGACATTGCCCACTGAGTGTTTTCCTTCTGCCAGCACTGCCAGTGTCTCAGGGTTCACCTTGAGCCTGGCACCACTATCCACGATGATCATTCCCTCTAAAACTTCCGCGTGGTGCAGCGCAAAATCGAGCGTAATCCCCCCTCCCATCGAATGGCCGACGAGGACAAACTTACTGAGCCCAAGGGCTTGGCTGAACTCCCAGACAAATTCCCGATAAGCGGCCACGGAATCCTGAGCTTTCCCCTCAGACTTTCCGTGCCCTGGCAGATCCACCGCGATCAAGCATCCCGTAAGCTTAGACAATTGATCCTGCCATTTTTTCGAACTGCCTCCCGCCCCATGGACAAAAAGAATGGTCCTCTGCTCTGGCTCAGCTGAACCGGCCTCCTGGTAATGAATCTGTTCTCCGTTTACGTCTATGAATGGCATTTCTTCACCTCACCTTACCTCATAATGACCGATCAGAGAAGACGAATCTGGTTCATGCTCTTTATAATTCTTCAAGCCTGTTTGGATTGTCCCCGCATAACAATATCTGCAGCCATGAAGACAGGTAGCATAGACTCCGACATCTTTACTTTGTACGCATCCACACTCAAGGCGCTGGGACTTATCTTTTGTTGAGATGACGTTCACACCAAAAACACGTTTGATATATTGATCATCAATGCACTTGCCTGGTAAAACTCCAAAGGGGCTTAGGTCGATCGTTTCTGCACAGCTAAAGATTTCGAACCCGTTTTTAGATGAAATTCTGACAAGCGTTCGCATCAAGTCTTCAAGATAAACGGAGTCAATTCCTTCTGCGATATGAACGCCTTCTTTAGCTAAGCGCTTAAACTGTGAGGCGGCCTTGCGGTAAGAATCCACGAGACTGATAACCACTCGTTTAGTGCTTCCCTTTAAGCCCTCAGCAATTTCCTGAAAGACCCTCTTATGATAGTCATAGCCCGTCATATTACTGACTATTATGGGATCATAGCGCCAAATTACTCGATCAGGGCCGATGATCTCAGCCAGGGATTTGAAGGTTTGAATTCGACTCCTTAAATCCGGAAGGTGTGGTTCGAGTTCAATAGGGTAGCCATTGAGTGTATATTGAAAATAATACCGGTATCCCAGCGAATCCAGCTCTTCAAGATATGGAAGGAATGGCTGCGGATTTTTCGTCCAAAACACCAGGACATCAACTTCGTTGGGCTTGAGGGACACGTTCGTCACCTGATTTCGATTGAACGGGTTAAAAACAGTGCAATATCCCTCACGAATTCTCTTCATAAACCAGTCACCATAAAAGGCTGGAATATCCGTTCTCCGACTCGCACTGATAATAATTGTCTTCATCTCCCCGAAAGCGACATCCGTGAAGCGTTGAAATGCTCATTCCCCATTTTCCCTTCATCCTTTTCAGCGAAGGGCTTGTTCCAAAATCTCCGCAACATCCAAGGCCTTGACCCTTTCCCCTGCTTCACGAGCCGCGATACCGTCGCTAACCATGGTTAGACAGAACGGACAGGCCGTGCCAACGAGATCGGTTCCCGTAGCCAATGCTTCATGCGTGCGCATTTGATTGATGCGCTCTCCTTCTTTTTCTTCGAGCCACATCCGTCCGCCCCCAGCTCCACAGCAAAAGCTCTTTTCATGGTTATGTTTCATCTCTTTGATCGCTAGGCCCACGGCTTTAAGCAGTTGTCGCGGCTCGTCATAAATCTGGTTGTAGCGACCCAGGTAACAGGAGTCATGGAAAGTGATGCTTCGCCCCTGGCCGGGGGTGACCTGGATTCGGCTCGCCTGAATCAGTTCATTGAGATAAGTGGTATGGTGCACGACTTCGAACTCTCCCCCGAGTTGGGGATACTCGTTTTTAAGGATATTGAAGCAGTGCGGACATTGGGTTACGATTTTCTTGACCCCGTAGCCTTGCATAACCTCAATATTCTCGGTCGCCAAGGAATAAAAGAGATATTCATTGCCCAATTTCCGCGCGGAATCCCCGCAACACTTTTCTTCATTGCCGAGGATGGCAAAATTCACTCCTGCTTTCTGGAGAAGCTTGACTATGGCCCCTGAGACTTTTTGGCTGCGGGCATCAAAAGCTCCGGAACAGCCGGGCCAATAGAGGATGTCCGCCTCCGGATTTTCGGCATAGGTTTTAACGCCCAGCCCGGTGAGAAATTCAGCCCGGGTACTCCAGCCTATCCCCCAGGGATTGCCGTTGTTCTCCATGTTCTTAAACGCCAGCTGGGCTTCCGCCGGAAAACGGGATTCCATGAGCACGAGATTGCGGCGCATGTCGATCGTCTTATCGACGTGTTCGACAAAGACAGGGCACTGGGCTTCACAGGAACGACAAGTCGTACAGGCCCAGAGGTCTTCTTCCGGGATGACTTCCCCAATCAAGGCCCGCAGTCTCAGTTCTTCGTCACTGACAGGTACAAATTCTACCCCGCCTTCCGCTGCAACTGCGGTTTCTTCTCCTGTGGCTTCTGAAGTTGAAGCCACTGCCAAGGTACGTCGATGCTCTTGTAATGCTTTTCCCGTTTCTTCCATATAGCCCCGCATGTCCTGAATGACCTGTTTCGGGTTGAGATGTTTCCCGCTGAGATAAGCCGGGCAGTTATCCTGGCAGCGTCCACAGCGGAGACAGGCATCGGTATTGAACAGGGCCTTCCAGGAAAACTCCCGGAGGCTGCTCTTGCCATAAGTTTCGAGGCTCTCATCTTCAAAGTCGATGGGCTCGGGAATCCCGATCGGCCCCCGCTTACGGAAAAACTGATTCAGGGGTGCCAGGAGGATATGCATGAGTTTGGAATAGGGGAAATAGCCAATAAAAAACATGACCAGGAGCAGATGAGACCACCAAAGGAAACGATGCAATCCGAGCAGTGTCCCTGTTTGCATCCCTTGGAACAGAGCGGCTAAACCATAGCCGACAAAGCCATAAACCCCCCAGGGATCCGGAACGACTGCCATCCGCACCCCTTCGATGAGAAACCCGGTGAGTAAGATGACAAAGATAAGAGCAAGGATAACCCCATCTTCAGCTTTAGTATCAAGCCTGTCCGGGCGGGTAACATACCGTCGCCAAGCGGCCATGAGGATCCCCACCATGGCCAATAAGCCAAACAGATTCGCGCTGACTTTGATGAAGACATAAAGTCCTCCATGAAAAAGCTTAAGCCCAAAGTCCGCCTGTAAGGCGACGATCGTCGTGGCAAAAGCCAGCAGGATAAAACCCCAAAAAACGATAAAGTGCATAATTCCGGGATAAGCATCCTGGAGAATTCGTTTATGCCCAAAACCATAGACCAGGACGTCCTTAATCCCTGGCCAGACTTCCTGCCAACGATTCTCAGGTTTACCTAGTTTCCAGAGCTGATAGCGTTGATAAAAGCCATAGACAAAAAAGCCCAAGGCAATGAGAAAGAGTGGGTAAAGCAGCCAATGCCCTTCGATATTCCAGTAAAGCTCTCGGGTTGCCACGTTCATCCTCCTCTGGTGTTACTCGTTTACCAGCTTCTTGAACTCCTGGGTTAACAGTGGAACCACTTCAAATAGGTCGCCCACGATCCCGTAATCCGCTACATTGATGCAG
>JAJZPA010000155.1 GCA_021811425.1 Bacillota bacterium
ATTATTTTCTAAACGAAAAGACGACATGCTGAGAGAAAAAGTTCATGGGTTCAATGAAACTATTTTCCCGAACCTATAATAAGAGAGTCAACCGTCCGAAGACGATCGACTCTCAACATAATGCTACATATATTTTTTGACGTTGAACTTTTACCGGGATTCCTTCGTCCTAATAATCGAGTATTCTTTTTGGTAAACAGTTGTCGTACCCACACTGTAACATAGGAGGAATCGACAGAATGAATTCATTTGATCTCTTTGGTTATCATCTTATCAATCACTGGGCTGGACATCATCCGGCTGCAGACAAGGTGATGGCGTTCTTTGCCCAATATGCTCTTGAACTGTATGTGGTGTTGTTCTTGCTTGCTTGGTTTGCTTTACCCAAATCGGAGACAGAGAAGCGTCACGCATTGGTTGTTGCCGGATTTTCAGGCGTGCTGGCTTTGATTTTTAACGCTGTCATCGGTCAGTTTTTCTTTCGGCCACGCCCATTTACTGTCCTGCCAAATGGAACCTTCACTCAGCTTATACCACATCCTGCTGATAGCTCATTCCCCAGCGACCACACATCAGGGAGTTTCGGTTTCGCTGCAGGGTCCCGGAACACTTCATCTTGGGTAAGATGGAGCTTTACGATTTTAGCCATCCTCGTAGCATTCGCCCGTGTTTATACAGGGGTGCATTGGCCAACCGATGTACTCGCCGGTGTAGTGATAGGTATAATCAGTGGCAAAATTACTTGGCTGATCAACCCCTTATTTAAGCCATTGACGAACCTTGGTCTTCGGCTATTCCATTATGGTAAATACTCAAGCAAGACTTTAAACCCAGCGAAGTGATAAACCGGCAAATAACGCAAAGAGTACAAAAAAACCAGGGCGTCCAATACGTCCTGGCCAGTAATCTTTTTGTGGACGCATCAGTTAATAATTCTGCGGGCGCCCTTATAACGCGGACCCCAATAGGGGTTTGAAAAGATATCGTCAATAACCGTTCCCACTCTGGGGTTTTCGGCATTAATCATCTGATCATTGCCTATATACATCCCCACATGGGAGATATCACCAGGATTATCACTCTCCGTGGCAAAGAAGACAAGATCACCCGGTCTTAGATCACTGATTGCAACCGGGGCGCCTTCATTAAATTGCATTTCCGAGGTGCGGTAAAGTGTGACCCCAAAGTGGTTATACACATATTTAACAAAGCCCGAGCAGTCCCACCCTGAGGGTCCGTTCCCCCCCCAGACGTAGGGAACGCCTTGGAATGACAAGGCATAGTTGACGACAGCCTTAGCTGTGGCGCTTATGGTGACTGGCCCGGAAATACCGCCGGTACCCGGATTTATCCGTTTTGTCCTGGACAATTCCTCCACTAGTTGGGCCTGGCGGATCATTTCCTGGACGTAGGCTATATCATGCTTCGTAGATTCAAGATTTTTTTGCGTTGCATGTTGCTGCTGACTGAGCTGGTTGACAAGGCTTTTTTGATCGTTCACTTGTTGGAAAAATTGCTGCTGGGTCTCAAGCTGTTTTTGCAAAGAGGTTTGTAATTCAGCAGTTTTCTGCTTAACCAAGGTTTGCTGTTGAGCCAAAGTCTGCTCGTTGTCAGAGATTTTTCGCTGCAGGTCATTATAATATGATGCAATGTAGCGCAATTCGTAGATCCCGTCAAATAACTCCGACCAGCTTTTTGAGTTCAAAAGTACCGCCCAGTAATTCGAGACGTTGTTTTCGTAGCTGGCCCTGACAAAGCCGGCTAATTCGGCCATGTCCTTTTCTTGTTGGTCCTTTAGCATTGCCCGTTGCTCTTCTAAGGATTTCAATGCGCTCTGCTGCTGGGCAATGTCGGCTTGGTATTTTTGGATATCTTCGTTTAGGCCATCAATAGAATTCTGCAAATCCTGAGCTTTTTGCGCAGCTGTCTCTGTTTGTTGCTTCTGAACGTTCAATTGTTGATTCAGGTTGTTGTATTTTGCTTGATACTGATTTAACTTATCGTGCAACGCATCTGCCTGGGCGGTAACAGGAGTCAAAACCAGTAAACCCAAACACACTCCAGTAACTATCCTTTTACGCCAAACAGTCATTTTATCTCCCATTCACCTATCAATAATTTTCTACTCTACTTGTCAATATTCGCAGGTAAAACAGAATATCCTGCAATTTGGCTAAAACTAAAGCCATCTTCTTTTTTGTGAACGTAACCATTGTTTATATTACTCATTCCAAGCAAGGTTTCGCTGGCTTTTCCTTGTTTGGTCGTCCTGGAACCGTTTACTTGGCCGAGCTTCCATTTAAAACAGTAAACAGCTTTTTCTCACCTGTATTACCGGATTGAGGCGCCAAATAGGTTCTAACTCTAGTTGCATTCAGGATGGCCAGCAAAGCCACACCGACATCGGCAAAAACAGCCTCCCACATATTTGCCACACCAAAGGCTCCCAGGATGATAAACCCAAGCTTGATAGCCATCGCCAGAATAATATTCTGCCAAATGATCACTTTCGTATAGCGGGCGATGCTGACTGCAGTTAACAGTTTTTCAGGTTGATCTTCCATGAGTACGACATCGGCAGCTTCAATCGCGGCATCCGAGCCTAAGCCGCCCATCGCCACTCCGATATCGGCCTGTGTCAAGACCGGCGCGTCGTTTATGCCGTCGCCTACAAAGACCACCTTGCCTTCGCCTTGACCCCTCGCTTCCCCGATAAGCTTCTCCAACCAAGTTACTTTATCTTCCGGCAATAAGTCCGCGTGATACTCCGCAACACCTAATTCCTCAGATACTGCTTTAGCTACGGACTCATGGTCACCGGTCAACATTACTGTTCTTACCCCAGTCTTGTTAAGCGCATTAACTGTGGCTTGAGCGCCGGCTTTCGGCTTATCTGATATTAGTAAATATCCCGCGTACCTGCCGTTAACAGCGAGGTGAACCGTCGTACCCGTTCTATTGTCAGCTTCGGCAAGAACATCTACCCCTGCCTGTTCGAGCAGCACTGCCTTGCCAACCAATACTTCTTGCCCACACAGGCTCACTTGTATCCCTTTTCCGCTTATTTCTTGATAGCCCTCGATTAGGGCGAGATCGATCTCCTTGCCGAACTTATCCCGAATCGATTTGGCGATAGGGTGACTGGAGTGGGCCTCTGCAATGGCGGCAATTTCCAAAAGTTCGTTCTCGGTAAAACCGTGGGCAGGATTAATTTGCACCACCTCAAATACCCCTTGGGTCAAGGTGCCTGTCTTGTCAAAAACTACGGTGCGTACCTTTGTTAACGCCTCCAGGAAATTAGCTCCTTTGACCAATATTCCCTGCTTGGAAGCCCCGCCAATACCACCGAAATATCCCAAAGGAATTGAAACAACCAGGGCACAGGGACAGGATATCACCAAAATGGTTAAGGCACGATACAGCCATTCTCTTAAAGCCCCGCCAAAAAAGAGCGGTAAGAAGGCAATCCCTAACGCCACGATCAAGACCAAAGGGGTATAATATCTGGCAAATGTCGTGATAAATTTCTCAGCATTTGCTTTGCGGGCACCGGCGTTTTCGACCAAGTCCAGAATCTTTTGCACCGAGGACTCGGCAAATTTACGGGTAACACGGACGGTAAGGACACCGGATTGATTGATTGTACCGGCCAAAACCGTATCTCCGGTCTCGACCCGCCGGGGTACCGATTCTCCGGTCAAGGCGGAGGTATCAAGGAATGAACTGCCGTTCAGGACTTCTCCGTCCAGTGGAACTTTTTCCCCTGGGCGAACCATAATGTTTTGGCCAATTTGCACATCTTCCGGATCGACCTTAACCACATCCAGCTGGCTAATCAGGTTGGCATAATCGGGCCTGATATCCATCAGATCTTGAATTGAGCGGCGGGAGCGGTCGACTGCCCGCGCCTGAATATATTCACCGACAGAATAAAACAGCATAACGCCAACGGCTTCCGATAATTGGTGGATCGTGATCGCGCCAATGGTTGCTAAAGCCATTAGGAAATTTTCATCAAAGACCGAACCCCTAAGAATATTCCGTAATGCGGCGCTTAACACTTCATAACCGACCAACACATAAGCTGACAGGTAAACAACATACTCAATCGGTTCTAATGAGGTGCCATGCAACTTAGAACCGAAAATCAAACCAATAGCCAAAAGGATGCCGGCAATGATAATGCCCATGAGCTTTCCGCCAAGCAGAGACTCCTCTGGTTTCTGGTCGCTGCTCTTGTCTCTTTGGTTTTCCACGGCTACCAGTTTTACCCCGTGTTCGATATTTTCCATAATGCGTTGGGCTTCCGGGACCATAGCAGGTGGCAAAAATACAGTCTTAGCAGCATAATTGATACTGGTTGGACCAATTCCGGTCGTTTCGCTCAAAGCCCTCTCCATCTTAGCCGAGCAATTGGCACAGAATTCGCCCTTAATACGATACTTGACACGTTCTTCAGCCTGGAACCTGCTTTCATCTGACATTTTTTCCCTCCGTACACCTGTTGTCAACACTTCTATCTTTTCGGTCGCTTCCTGTTGTTACTTTTCATTGACATGCTCTAATCCTTGGCTATAAAGTCTTAACACATGGTCGTCGTCTAAAGAATAATAAACCATCTTCCCTTCGCGACGGTACTTGACTAAGCTACTATTCCGCAGAACTCGAAGCTGATGAGAGATTGCCGATTGGCTCACATTCAACAGTGCCGCTAAGTCACACACGCAGAACTCTGCTTTTGCTAAGGCATCCACAATCCGGATTCTCGTCGAATCCCCCAGGGTTTTGAAGAGTTCTGCAAGATGGGTAGCCTGATCAGAAGTAATAATCTGATTGATGCAAGCGCTGATTAGATCGGTGTGAACACATTGCACTTCGCAAACTGGGTTTTGCTCTATGTCTTTAGGATTTTTTACTTCCATAAATTCCGCCTCAATTTCTCATATGAATATTTGTTCATATGTAGTATATCAAATAAAATGCCTGTTGGCTACGGTTTTCCTCATAGTATGGGCATTCAAAATCAAAACTGCCAGGACACCCAACGTCCCGGCAGTCATTTCTTTCTCGCCCCTAATCAAGGCTAGCTATCTGGTCATCCTTTGCCCATGGAGCCTGGTGGGGCCTTGGCGGCAAACAATAAACCCTTTAGATGCTTAGTGTTTCTTGGAATTCATATTGCCGGCGGTTAGGGAACAGCCGGACAAAAGCAAAATGACAAGTAACAAAGCTGTTAAGGCACGCAAAGAGGAATAATATCTTTTCAAAATTTCTCTCCGCCTTTAACAGACGCCTTTAGTCGGCAAGGCAGATACTTTATGCCCGTCCGGTTAAATTTCGCCTGTCCGATTTTGCCACTCCTTAATATATTTTCCACTACGTTGATCTGAACTGTTGCCCAGTCATAGATTTGGACATCTACTTAACGAGAGGGGCCAGATCGATCTCTCCATTCCCGGATGTGAGGGGGCCGCCTTACCGGCGTGGGAGTCTGAATTCTGAATACTTTGATACAAATTAGTCGTTTGCGCCGAAAAAGCTACCGATGCCGATATTGCCCAATAGACTTCCTTCACCCTTGCTTTTGCCGCCTCCGCCTTTACTTGCCGCATAAATCCTGTCGGCAAGGCGGGAAAACGGCAGAGACTGGAGCCAAACGCTCCCGGGACGATCATCGTTGCCATCAGCATGACCATGCTTTTTGCCAAACTCTTTAAAGGTGAGAAGATGCTCTCACTTCTTTTGGGCATAGGTACAGGTGTGTGGTGCTGCTGCTATCGCTGCCGTTTCTCCGATTGTCAAAGCGGATGATGAAGATACGGCAATCGGTGCGGGTATTATCGCTTTAATGGGTACAATTTTCGCGATCGGTTATGCCTTACTCAGACCCATCCTACCGATTACTCCGATTCAATTTGGCATCTGGAGCGGAATCAGTTTGCACGAAATCGCTCATGTAGCAGCGGCCGCGGCCCCGGCGGGGTCCAACGCCTTGGCGATCGCCTTGTTGCCATGTGCCATCCAACTCGCAATGTCGAGAGTCCATATAAGAATACCGGAGAAAAGCCTTAAACGTAAATTTTCTTATGATCCCTTTCGGTAAATGGGATTAGACAACGTCTCGGCCTTAACGCCTATTTCCGCATTGAAAACCCCAGGTGGCATAAATCGTAGCTACACAGCTTTACCGAGCATAAAGCTAATGATAAGAATACAAAGGACGATTAATGTTATCACAGTATATAAATAATCTTTTTCGAAAAGAAACAACAAGACTGAAGCAGCAACCCGGAAAACAGGTGTGGCTATCAGAAGCAGAAGTCCCAAACTAGTAATGGCGGACGGTTTAAGGTATATGGTTCCTGATAAGACCTCTCCCACGGTTGTGGGAAATTGATCGGTTTGATAACCGGATCTGCCTGTAACAAAGAGTAAAATCAATCCGATGGCTATCACCACAGCGGATAAATATACTCCCACGCGCAAGCTGGAACTGATAAATAATTCAGCATCCAGTTCTTTACTGTTTGTTTCCTTACTCATTTTATAACCTAGCCTTTCAAGAGCATTTCCAGAGCGATATAAATTAAAATGGGAATAAATATGAGACGCAGGGTTTGATTGTTTAGACGTTCCATGATTTTAGTTCCTACTCGGGCGCCTACAAGAACTCCCAGAGCTACCGGTCCGGCAACCAAAGGATTGATATCTCCTCGCGAAAAATAAACCCCTGCACTGGCTGCAGCTGTTACCCCGATCATAAAATTGCTGGTGGCCGTGGAGACTTTCATTGGCAGTTTCATGAAAACGTCCATACCCAGTACTTTAAAAACACCGCTGCCGATTCCCAACAGTCCGGAAATAACTCCTGCACCATACATGACCCCATAACCGGGGTAAATGCCGGACACTTTGTACTCCACGTTTTCTTTAAGGGCTTTGTCATAATACTCGCTGCTGAGATGAAGGCGCTCGGCCAATGGATGTTCCTTAACACCTGTTGGTAATTCAGAGTGCCTCTTTTTGAACATGGCACTGGCTGAGTAGAGTAAGAGCAACGCAAAAATAATAGACAATAGTTTCGTACTGATCAGACCCGCAATAAACGCTCCGGTAATCGCGCCCAAAGTTGTGGCAGTTTCCAAAAACATGCCAATGCGAATATTGGTTATTTTGTCCCGGACGTAGGCAATAGCGGCACCGCTGGAGGTGGCAATGACAGAAACGATACTGGCTCCGATGGCTTCGTGGATCGGAACGCCCAGTGCTAAGGTTAGGGCAGGAATAATAATGATTCCTCCTCCCAAACCGAGTAAAGCTCCAAGAAAGCCAGCTACGAGGGAAAAAGCGAAAATCATTACACTTAAACCTGTATGCAACAGAACTCACTCCCCTTATTATTTTTGTAATACTAGCTCCACTTGCTTAATACCATACTGGGAGAGTGTTTGCTTTAAAGCTTCTTTCATAGTTTCCAACGTGGCTTGATCCACGCTTGCCAGCTTGAGAGTAATGATTCCAGTAGTATCGCGAAATTGAACCAATTCCAATGTTGTTCCCGGAGGAAACGGGTTAATGTAGCCTTCTT
>JAJZPA010000156.1 GCA_021811425.1 Bacillota bacterium
GCAATCCATCCGTAAGTTGACCTATGAGCCGTTGGCGCCGGGGTTCTTACACGTGCAGCCGCCGTACTGCTACCGCTGTTCATTCGGCAAGACGTATGGAAGCTGCAATTTGGAATGTGCTCAGGCTTTTGATGAAGTGATCAACTGGGAGGGCGAAGAAACGGTAGCCGAAGTGATCATGGAGCCTGCAATTACAGGGGGTGGCGTGATTGTTCCCCCGCCTGAGTATCTGCCCAAAGTTCGGGAGATTTGTGACAAGCATGGTGTCCTCTTGCACGTTGATGAAGTGATTTGTGGGTTTGGCCGTTCCGGGCGGAAGTTCGGGCACCAAAATTTCGGCATTAAGCCCGATATTGTGACCATGGCTAAAGGGATAACCAGCGGTTATCTCCCTCTGTCAGCTACGGCAGTACGCGCTGAAATCGCGGATGCGTTCATGGGTGCGGATACGAACCAGCATTTCCGGCACATCAACACCTTCGGCGGCAATCCGGTATCTTGCAACCTGGCGCTCAAGAACATGGACATCATGGAAGAGGAGAAGCTTATCGAGCGCGCTGAGCAGCTGGGACTGGAACTGCGCCAGAAACTTTCAGCTATCGAAGATCATCCCAATGTGGGCGATATCCGCAGCTTCGGTTTTATTGCAGGCATTGAGTTGGTTGAAGATCGGCAAACCAAAGAACCGGCAGCTCCGGCTAAAGTGGTGAAAGTCATCAGCGAATGTAAGCAGCGGGGGCTCATCATCGGGAAAAACGGGGATACTATTCCGGGATTTAACAACATCCTTACGCTGGCACCGCCTTTTTCGACGACGAGCGCAGACATCGACTTTATCGTGCGCGTGCTGGAGGAAGCGCTCGCTACGGTTCTGTAATATTTTAATTTTGGAAATGATGGGAGTCATTTCAATTTCAGGGTAGACCTTGCTAAGTGGAGAATTAAGTTGTATACTCTTCCCAAAAGAATTCACAAAAAATTTACAAAAAGTTTACAAAAAAATATGAAGCCGGAAGATGACTATGGGAGAGACTTTATGAAAGGCGCCGAAGGAGTAAAAGGACATGTGCTGGAGTGTTCTTGAAACTTTCAGGTAAAAGGTACCATAGTCGGACGGGCCTCTGGAGAGATTCTGTTACGAAACAGAACACCCAAGGGGATAGCTCCTAATTTTAGGAAATAAATCTCTCAGGTACAGGGACAGAGGAAAACAGCCGTAAGTGTTGTTTTCCTCTGTCCTTTTTGTTGACCAAACGTTATCAGAAATATTATGAATCTATGATTATCCTACATTAGAAATAACTGAAGATTTTGTCGATACAAAAGTATTTTTTATTGATCAATATATCAAATATTCCTCAAAAATTATGAATAATTGATATATAGAACTTACTCGCGTTTAACAAAGTTCAATTTACTTTGTTAATCATATTTCATGTGGGGGGTGGGAAGCAAGGAACATCGGAATGTCTCAAGCAGGTTCTATCAAGGTCAAATTAGGAGGAGGGTATTCGCGTTGAAAAAAGGTATTCTTGCACTTTCTCTCATTTCGGCCCTCATCGTCACCGGTTGTTCGTCCGGTTCGAGTGCGGGTAAAACAGCCGGCGAGATCAAGGTCGGACTGTCGGCCCCGCTGACCGGGGACATTTCGCAGATCGGTCAGTCCAGTAAAAATGCGGCTGAATTGGCGGTTGAGGAAGTCACCAAGGCCGGCGGGATTAAAGTCGGCGACAAAAAGCTCCCCGTCAAGCTCATCGTCGGCGATGATGAAAATAAGCCGGAGTCGGCAGCCAACGTGTTCCAAAAACTGATCAATCAAGATAAGGTCTTAGGCATCATCGGACCCCCGACCTCGAAATGCGCCAATGCGGGTGCACCCATCGCGGATGGCGCTCAGACCGTCATGATCAGTTCCTGGGCTACTAATGTCAACGTCACCAAAGGGAAGAGCTATGTATTCCGGGCTTGCTTCATCGACCCCTTCCAAGGGAAAGTCAATGCGGCTTTTGCCGCGAACACCTTGAAAGCGAAAAAAGCAGCGGTTCTCTATGATGTCGCGAGCGACTACAACAAAGGGTTAGCCGAAGTCTTCCGCGATGAATTCAAAAAGGCGGGCGGCGAGGTCGTAGCTTTTGAAAGTTACCAAACGAAGGACACCGATTTTAAATCCCAGCTCACCAAGATTAAAGCGGCAGGGCCCGATGTTGTCTTCCTGCCAAACTATTACAATGAAGTAGCCCTGCAGCTGCAGCAGGCGAAACAACTGGGCCTGAATGCCAAGTTCCTGGGCGGAGATGCTTGGGATTCCCCGGATCTGTTCAAACTTACCGGCAATGATCTGCTCGAAGGCACCTATTTCAGCAACCACTATGCTACCGATGCCGATGTTCCTGAACTTCAGGATTTCATCAAGAAGTATAAAACGAAATACAACAACGTGCCTGACGCTACGGCGGCATTAACCTACGATGCCATCCGGATCTTCTTCCAAGGCGTGGAGAAAGCCGGCAGCACGGATAAGAAAGCGATTCGCGATGCGGTGGCTGCCACCAAAGGATTTAAAGGCGTAACGGGAAGCATTTCCTACGCAGGTAGTGGCGATCCAGTGAAGAGCGCCGTCATGATCCAGATCACAGGCGGCAAGTACAAGTATGCCGGTACGGTCAATCCTTGATAGCAAGGCCTAGAACGTCCTGAGCCGGGGGAATCGGGTGCGCCCCGATCCCCCGTTTTAAATGAGGAGGTGTGAGCGCTTGAGTTATTTTATCCAGCAACTGTTGAATGCCCTTCAGCTGGGCAGTATCTATGCATTGATCGCCCTTGGCTACACCATGGTTTACGGCGTTTTGGGCCTGATCAATTTTGCCCACGGCGACATCTTCATGGCAGGGGCCTTTTTTGGTTTCTTTATTGCAGTCATGCTTAAACTCTCCCTCATTCCGACCCTGCTGCTGGCCATGTTTTTGGCAGCGGTTCTCGGAATCGCGATCGAACGGGTGGCTTACCGGCCCTTGCGTAAAGCCCCTCGGATGTCACTCATCATCACGGCTTTAGGGGTAAGCCTGTTCCTGGAGAATTTCACCCGCGCGACCCTAGGCGGCCAGCAGCGGAGTTTCCCCAAACTGCTGAATGTTCAGGAGTTTGCCTTGGGCGGAGCGACCGTGACCAATCTCCAAATTCTGATCATCGTGGTTTCCCTTGTGCTCATGCTCTTGTTGCGGTATGTTGTTCAAAAAACCATGATCGGCAAAGCTATGCGTGCCGTTTCCGACAACAAGGAAGTTTTGGCCCTCATGGGAATCAGTCTGGATACCGTGGTGATGGCGACATTTGGAATCGGTTCGGCCTTGGCCGCGACCGCTGGGATTCTGGTGGGCATGGCCTACCCGGTCATTGACCCCTACATGGGAATTGCCGTAGGTTGGAAAGCCTTTATCGCGGCGGTACTAGGCGGAATTGGCCTGATTGACGGAGCCCTTGTTGGTGGACTCATCCTTGGTTTTGTCGAGATATTCGCGGCAGCCCTTCTGCCCTCAACCTACCGAGACGGCATTGCCTTTGCGATTCTCATTATTGTACTCCTGTTGAAACCCACAGGGTTGCTGGGCCGCCCTGTCGTCAAGAAAGTGTAGGTGGCAGCAATGAGCAAAAGCAGAAGCAAACGGCTGGGGTTTTGGCTGGTGATTCTAGCGCTGGGGGTCGGAATGGAGGCCTTAGGCCAATTCGAGATCATCGACGGCTATGTCATGCAGGTCATCGAACTTATCGGCATCAATATCATCCTAGTAGCGAGCTTAAACCTGATTAATGGGTTCTTGGGAGAATTCGCGATTGGGCATGCGGGGTTTATGGCCTTAGGTGCCTATATTTCCGCGATCGGAACGGTGAAATTTCACTTACCCTTTGTGGTGGCCCTGTTGGTCGGGGGCCTGCTTACCGCCGGCGTAGCCTACCTCATCGGCATCCCAGCCTTTAAGACGTTTGGGGATTATCTGGCGGTGATCACCCTTGGCTTTAACATGATCATCGTCAACCTGTTAAACAATATTGAATATGTCGGCGGGCCGCGTGGCATGGTCGGGTTACCCAAGAGCACCAACTTTCTCTGGGTCTTTGCCACCACGATTCTAACCTTGGTCATCTTGCGCAATCTCGTCTATTCGAATTATGGTCGGGTCTGGATCGCGATCCGGGAAAATGTGATCGCGGCAGAAATGATGGGCATCAATGTCAACCGAGCCAAGCTCAAGGCCTTTGCCATAGCGGGGTTCTTCGCCGGACTGGCGGGAGCACTTTGGGGACATATGTTGCAATACATCAATCCCTCCAGCTTTACCTACCTGAAGTCCACCGATATGCTGGTCATGCTGTATCTAGGGGGCCTCGGGAGCTTGACGGGGTCGGTTCTGGGGGCCACCTTAATGACGGGGTTATTGGAAGTCCTGCGGGATTTCGGAGTCTGGCGGATGGTCATCAGTCCCTTAATTTTGCTTATTATCATGTTAACAAGGCCGCTGGGACTCCTAGGAAATCGCGAGCCCCGCTTTGTCGTACCGAAAGAGCCTAAAGCTGCAGAGGAGGTGTCACACAATGTCCCTGCTGCACGCTGAGCATTGTTCCATGCATTTTAAAGGCTTAAAAGCCGTTCAGGACTTTACGCTGGATTTGGAAGAAGGGGAATTAGTAGGGCTCATCGGCCCCAATGGCGCGGGAAAGACCACCGTTTTCAATATGCTAACCGGTGTTTATGTTCCCACAGAGGGAAAAATATTTTTCCAGGGCCAAGAAATTACGAAAGCCAAGGCCTGGCAGATCAACCAGGGTGGAATTGCCCGGACCTTCCAAAACATCCGCCTCTTTGGTGATATGACGGTGCTCGACAACATCCGGGTTGCGTTAAGTTTTCGTATCCGGTATAAGATGCTTGATGCCGTCCTGCGCTGGTCGCAGTACCAAAAAGAAGAGACACGGGTCATTGAAGAGAGTATGGAATTACTGCGGCTTTTTCACCTGGATGGAAAACAGCATTTCTTAGCCAAGAACCTTCCCTATGGAGAGCAGCGGCGTTTGGAAATCGCCCGGGCCTTGGCAACCAAGCCCAAGCTCTTGCTTCTGGATGAGCCCGCAGCTGGGATGAACAACAAAGAGAGCGAAGAACTGATGCAACTCATCCGTTGGATTCGTGAACATTTCAACCTGACCATTCTGCTCATTGAACACCATATGCCGGTAGTGATGGGGATTTGCGAACGGATTAAGGTGCTTGACTTCGGCCAGACCATCGCCGAAGGGACGCCGCTGGAGATACAAAGCAACAAACGGGTGATCGAGGCGTACCTGGGTGAGGAGGTGGAGGACTAATGCCTTTTTTGGAAGTTGATAATCTAGAAGTAACCTATGGCGCCATTACCGCTTTAAGGGATGTGTCTTTCACTGTAGAACAGGGCGAAATTGTAACCTTGGTGGGAGCTAACGGGGCCGGTAAAACCACGGCTCTGCGTACCATTACAGGAATGGTGGCCCCGAGCAAGGGGCGCGTAATTTTTGAAGGCAAGGATCTCTTGAAAATCAAGGCCCATAACATTGTAGCGAGCGGGGTAACGCATGTGCCGGAAGGCCGGGGTATGTTTGGGAACCTCACCGTCATGGAAAATATGGAGTTGGCGACATGGACGCGCCGCAAGGACAAGGGACAGCTAAAAAAAGACTTCGACATGGTCTTTTCCCTCTTTCCGCGCCTGGCTGAACGGAAAAGCCAAAAGTCTGCCACGCTTTCCGGCGGGGAGCAGCAAATGCTGGCGGTCGCGCGGGCCTTGATGTCCAAGGGGCAGCTGATGCTTTTAGATGAGCCTTCCATGGGACTCGCTCCGATTCTGGTGAAGGAGATCTTTCGTATTCTGGTGGACATCAATCGCCAGGGAACAACGTTGCTCCTGGTCGAGCAAAACGCCCATATGGCCTTGAAGATTGCCCATCGGGCTTATGTTTTGGAAACCGGAAATGTGGTGATGCAAGGCCCGGCTCAGGAACTGGCGAAGGATTCCCGAATTAGAGAGGCTTACTTAGGAGGGTAGGTTAGGAATTCATTCAAGCTTAGAAAACAGATGGTTCACGCAGAAGCGAATTACCGTATATAAGGGCTCCCTGGCTGATAGCACGGGGAGCCGATTACATTTTATAAGAAATTCAGTGCGAGCCAGGGTTCGGGTTTTCTCGGTTTCTACGGCATTATAATGCTTTTAGAACATGAAGATGACCACAAAATATAAAAGCATGAGTGCTGATCCTACGGGCACTCCAAGTCTTGCCCATTCCTTACTGCTTATTTTCAGTTTATGCGCCGATATTATATTGGGAATATTCCCTGGGATTAGCATGCCTCCGCTTATTAAGAGCCCTAAGAGTACTGCTTTTATTTGTACTGGGGCCATCTTTATGCTTATTTCTGCCGCAGCTAAGGTAGCATTGTCCAAAACGGCAGATATCATATTTATAAAGTAAAGGATTTTACTGTTAAGGCTGATGACATAGGTATCAATAAACGGCTTAAAGCCAGCGCCCAAAAGTTCAAGTGCGAAGATAAAGATAAATATCTTTAACGACCTTAGGAAAACTTCGGGGTACGTTTCGCTAGGAATCTCAGTATCAAGGAAATAATAATCGTCCTGATGTTCCGTAAGTTGTTGTTCCTCGTCATAAACGGTAAATGCATCGTCTGTTTTTAGATGACCTTGCTTAACCAGAACAGATCCTAAGAGACCCATTAAAATTATTCCGGATAAAATGTAAATTCCCAGAGTACTCGCTAAATACCAAAAGTCCGCCCGAAGCTTTGAGACAACTATTGTTGATAGAGGTTCTCCAATCGGTGTTAATACTGCTCCAAGGCCTATGGAAAAACAAGCAAGTATAACGATGTTGATTTTATCCTTGCGGCCAAGCGGCATTGCATTTACAACTTCAACTAATAATAGGGCTGCAATAATAGCAGTAATGATGCTTGAGGCGAGGCCAAGGACAACTATAATTAAAAAAATAAATACTTTTAAGGATATTTTTGCCAGGATCTTATTAATAGTGTCTTTAACTTTATCTTTTAAAAACATAAAGAGAAGCCCTGCTACGAGTACGGCTAAGGTTATAAAATAGATCAATTTATTTTCAAGAATTTCTAAAATTAAATTCACACTTAAAACCCCGGATACTATGGTAGCCAAAAGTCCCATGGAAAAGAGGAAAATTTCCAGGTTGTGCTCTACTTTTTTAACGATAAACGGAAGTACCAGAACCATTAAAAGTATAATCCCTAATCCGATAAACATTAAGCCGCCCCACTTTCTGATTAAATACTCAACATTGTTCTCACGAAAACCGGCCTTTTATGTCGTTATCTGAGTTTTCTGTTCCTAAATCACTTCGCCGTTTTTCATTCAATTCCTCCTATCCTGATGAATTCCCTTTCCTGCCTTAATCATCGCCATGGTTTTTCACGATTAGAGCATAAATTTTGTGTGGTGCGAGGATAA
>JAJZPA010000157.1 GCA_021811425.1 Bacillota bacterium
CCGTCAACCAATATGAGATTTGGCAGAGGGTTGCCTTCGGCGAGCAGACGACGGTAACGGCGTTCGATGACCTGACGCATGGCAGCGGTATCATCGACAGGCTGCGCCTGAATCTTAAATTTACGATACCCCGTCCGATTCGGTTTGCCGTTCAGAAACTGTACCATGCCGGCCACTGGATGCGTGCCGGCTGTGTTGGAAATATCGAAGGCCTCAATGCAGCTGGCTTCTGGGATTGTCAGAACTTGGGCCAGATAGTTCACTGCTTCTTGTACTTGGTCCAGGCGGTGGGTTTCCAGAGCAACATCGTCGTAGAGGATGGTTTTGGCGTTGGTCGAAGCCAGATCCACCAGTTCCCGCCGTTGTCCGCGTTTAGGTATGGCTACAGGGAAGAGGTGTTCCAAAGCAGAAATATCACAGGTCGGCAGCAAGATTTCCCGGGGCCAGAGCAGATGCTCCGTGTAGAATTGAACGACAAAGGAAATAAAGCTCTCTTCCGGATCAGCGTAATAAGGGAAAACAAAGCTATCCCGTGCCAGCAGTTTTCCCTGGCGCAAGTAGAAGATTTGAATGCATATCTGGTCAGTTGTGGTAGCATAGCCCAAAACATCCCGATCCACAAAATCGGTCAGGGTCATGTTTTGTTTTTCAGAAAGGTGTTTGAGGTCCACGATCAGGTCACGGTACTCTTGGGCCCGCTCGAACTGTAAAGCCTCAGCGGCTGCGAGCATCTGTGCTTCAAGATGTAAAATGATCTTTTCCTGCCCGCCTTTGAGGAATTTCGTGACTTCCTTACGCATCGATGCATAGGCTTCAGGGTCTATGTCTTCCTGGCACGGTCCGAGGCATTGGCCAAGGTGAAAATAGAGGCAGGGCCGGTGTGGCAGCTGATGACACTTACGAAACGGAAAGAGACGGTTCAGGAGGCGGGCTGCTTCACGCGCAGCGGTTGCGTTGGGATACGGGCCAAAGTACTTGCCCCTGCCGCTTTTGACCTGGCGCGTGACCAGGATTCGAGGATGCGTTTCTGCGGTTAGCAGTAAATAGGGATAGGACTTATCATCCCGGAGCAGGATATTGTATTTTGGACTACGCTCTTTGATCAGGTTGCACTCCAATACTAAGGCTTCAACTTCGGAATCCGTGATGATGATTTCTAAATCAGCAATCTCTCCGATCATTTTTTGGGTCTTGCCATCGTGCAATCCGGTGAAGTAAGAGCGTACCCGGTTTTTTAAGATCTTAGCTTTGCCGATGTAAATAATTTGGCCTGAGGCATTCTTCATGAGATAAACCCCAGGCTTATCGGGCAGCAGGCTCAGTTTCTGCCGTAGCGTTTCCATCAACATGCACCTCATTATTCATTTTAGAGGGCTATGCGCTTCGATGCAAGTTAAAAGAACATATCTCCCTGAGGTAAAACGTATATTGGGTTAAGGAAGTTTTTGGCCGAGGAGGGAATGTGATGCCTAATCCATGGGGGCGTCCGCCCCGCAACGATCTGTGGCAAGATTTGCAGACGTTGGCCGTCTGGGTTTTAATCATAGGAGTGGTTGGGTATCTGCTCTTTCCCAATTTCTTCAGGGATGTTGTCACCCGGCTCACAAACCCGGATGCTGCTCAGACGGCGACGCTTGGGGAGGTAACGCTGCCCAATGCTTCGGGGCAGAAGAATTCGAATGGGGGTTCAGGGCTGGATACCAGTCTCAATGCGCTGGGTTCTTCCTTCCTGACCGGACAGGATTACAATGTGGCCGGCACGTTATATAACAGTAAACCGGAAATCACGAGCGGGTATTGGGTTATTTATGTGGCTGATGCCAAGTTCGAGCAATTTGCCTTGGCGAGCGACACTTACGCTTTTCTCGGTCGTATGATTGAGAGTGACCAAAAAGCAGTGCCCAAAGAAAAAATCATCTTAGCAGCGAACGGGCAGATTCGCCAATATGAAGTAAGCGATGAGATTTATGGAATTATCATCAATCTGGCAACCATTAATGCCCGAACCCACAGTTCGTGATTATTCTGGCGTGCATCGGGTTCCTTAACGGAAAAGGAGTTTAGCCCCGGCGGCAAAGAGGGCCAGTCCAAGAAATTGCCAGTAGCTCCAGGGAAGGCGTGTGACACCAAACCAGCCAAAATGGTCGATGACCACGGCCGCGCCGACTTGCCCGATAATAATCGCGGTCGTGGCGTTCGCTACCCCAATCTGAGGAATGCTAAGTGCGACCAGACCGATGATGAGCACACTCAGAACTCCGCCTAAGTATAGATACCAGGGAATGGAAATCCAATCGACCTGGAACATGGGAGCGCCGGCAAAGAGAACCGCAGCCAGTGCGATGATGGTTCCTATGATGTGAACTACGAGGGTCGCCGAGAGCAACGCGCTTTTTTGCGCCAGCACGGAATTTAAGCTGCCTTGAATCGCCATCGTGATCCCAGACACGGCTGCAATGATAAAAGGTAAAGAAAGAAGTTTGGTCATTAAGCTCCTCCTCGTTTTCAGATACTTTAATTTTTTAACAGTTGGTTAGGATACCCAAGTTCGACAAGATGTATCAGTATCGGCATCGTTCTGTAAGGGGAAAATGAGAATGTCAACATTTTTGAAGTGAGGTGGCGTCGTGGATATTGACTATAATCTTGTGCAAAGAGCCCAGATGCTACTGACCTTAGATCACCCTTTAACCCAAGTAAAAGAGATCCTTCTGAGGGAAGGGTATCCAGCAGAGCAAGTTGATGAGCTGATTGACGCCACGGAAGAAGCGTTGAATTACCTTGTGCCGCCCGAGTATGATAACAATAAAATCGGTATCGATATTATCCACCCCGGGGAAAAGATGCAAGGGCGTAAGCCGTCCGTTGATATTCTCATTGACAAGCATAGCGGGAAGCTTGATTTAATGACACCTTATCAACAGGAAACATGGCGAGTAGCAAATGAGGTTCGCAAAGCCATTAAGAGGCAGAGACAGATGACGAAAAAATATCTCCATTAAAGTAACAGGAAAGTAACAGGGGGCGTTTGTCCCTTGTTTTTTTGATCAGTCTTAGTGTTTCTCCCGTTCTCGAAATTATGTTATAATCAGACCAGAAAAAGCCGTGGAAGGAAGTCCTGAATGTGGAACCGTTGATGACAGGCCTTGAGGATCTGAAAGACAAAGTCGTAGCCCATGAACGCTTAAGCCGGTCGGATGGCCTGCATATTTTGGCAAGCAATAATTATTTGGCTTTAGGATACTTAGCCAGTAGCAGACGCCAAGAAGCGAGCGGAGCTTATGTGTATTTCAATAACAATGCCCACATCAATTATAGCAATGTCTGCAAAGTTCGCTGCGGATTCTGCGCTTTCGGTAAAGACTTAGACCAAAAAGGCTCTTATACCATGTCAATCGAAGCGATCATTGCCAAAGCACAGGCCTATGGGAAACAGGGAGTAACTGAAATCCATATCGTGGGCGGGATCCACCCGGAACTTCCGTTTTCCTATTATCTGGATATGCTCAAAGGAATCAAAGCCAGCGTTCCCCAAGTGAGTTTAAAAGCTTTTACAGCTGCGGAATATGATTATTTTGCGCAAACGGAAGGGGTTCCTGTCGAGACGATCTTGAAAACGCTTCAGGAAGTTGGTCTGAGTTTTATTCCCGGAGGGGGAGCGGAGAATTTCAGCCCACGTGTCCGGGATGTGATTTGCCCTGGCAAATTATCTGGAGCACGCTGGTTGGAGATTCATCGGACAGCCCACAAAATGGGAATCCCGTCCAATGCCAATATGCTTTTTGGTATCATTGAAACAGACGAGGAACTTATTGATCACCTTCTAGCCTTACGAGAATTGCAGGATGAAACAGGGGGCTTCTATGCCTTGATTCCCACAGCGTTTCATCCCCAGCATACCCAGTTTGAGCATCTGCCTCAGGCCAGCGCCTTGCGCACGCTTAAAGTCATCGCAACCGCCCGTCTGTTGCTGGACAATTTTAAATACATCAAGGCCTATTGGGTTTCCTCCAGCCCCCAAGTCGCGCAAATGGCTTTGATGTTCGGTGCCAATGATTTGGATGGAGTTGTCCGCGAAGAAAAGATCTATCATATGGCCGGGGCGGGGAGTCCGCAAATGCAGACCGAGGCAGAATTGGTCCGCCTCATCCAAGAAGCGGGATTAACACCAGTGGAGCGGGATACCTATTATAATATCTTACAAAAATATTAATCCGATCAAAGGATTAAATGAGGAAGTAGAAAGAGGGCGGATTATGTGGAGATTCGTTATTCCGTTTGCCCGCATGATTGTCCGGATACCTGTGCCTGGAAAGTCGAGTTGGAAGCTGGAAAAGTGGTTCGAGTCAGTGGGGATGAGGCCCATCCGGTTACTCAAGGCATCATTTGCGCGAAGGCCAGGTATTATCCGGAGCGGATTTATGGTCCCCGTAGGGTGCTTTACCCCATGCGGCGCACAGGACCTAAAGGGAGTGGGGAGTTCGAGCGCATCAACTGGGACGAGGCATTAAGTGAGATTCAAGTACGCTGGCAGAAGCTGATTGAGACCTACGGCCCGGAAGCCATTCTTCCCTATTCCTACGCTGGAACCGAGGGGGTTATCAATAAAGCAGGGATGGATCGGCGCTTTTTCCATCGCTTGGGTGCGACCCAGTTAGAGCGGACGATCTGTTCAGCAGCGGGCAGCCTGGGATACAAGCTGGCCTATGGTGAACTGCGGGGATTTGATCCGTTGGACAGCGTTGAGGCCAAGCTCATCATCTTCTGGGGAATCAATGCCTTGGAAACGAATTTGCATCAAGCGCTCTTGGCAGATAAGGCTCGTAAAAAGGGAGCAAAGATCATTGTCATTGATGTCCACCGTAATAAAACTGCATGCTGGGCGGATGATTTTTATCTGATATTACCGGGTTCCGATGGGGCGTTAGCCTTAGGCATTGCCCACATTCTGCTGCGGGAGCAGTGGATCGACAGGGATTGGTTAGAAAGAAATGCTGTTGGTTTTGAGGAATTTGTGGCCGAAACGAAAAACTATCCGCCTGAGAAAGTCGCCCGTTTGACAGGGCTTACCATCGAGCAGATTAAAGCACTGGCGCGTCTCTATGCGCTCTCAAAGCCAAGCTTCATTCGGATCGGCAATGGGCTCCAGCACCATGACAATGGAGGGATGAATACCTGGGCGATCGCTTTGCTGCCTGCCCTTACGGGTGTCTGGCGAGAAGTTGGGGGAGGTGCCTTGAAGTTTAATTCCGCTTATTTCCCTCTCAATCGCGACGCTCTGGAACGGCCGGATCTACTCCAGGGTTCCCCGCGCCGAGTTAATATGATTCAATTAGGAAAGACACTAACAGAGCTTACCCCCCCTATCCGTTCCCTTTATGTTTATAACAGTAATCCCGCAGCCGTGGCACCAGAGCAACAATTGGTATTGCAAGGGCTTCAGCGGGAAGATTTATTTACCGTGGTCCATGAACAGGTTTGGACGGATACCGCCCGTTGGGCCGATTTGGTTTTGCCGGCTACATCCAGTCTGGAACACGCGGATCTCTATGTCAGTTACTGGCATACCATTTTACAATGGGCAGAGCCTGTGATTCCACCCCTTGGGGAGAGCTGGTCCAATATCCGTGTTTTCGGGGAACTGGCAAAACGTATGGGTTTTTCGGATCCGTGTTTTCAAGATACGACAGAAGATATGGCCAGACAGGCTTTGGCTGCCCCTTATTGGCAGGCACAAGGAATAACCTTAGAGCGTTTGCAAGAGGAACGTTTTATTCCACTCCAAGTAGCCAAAAGGCCGTTTGCGGTAGGAAAGTTCGCTACGCCTAGCGGCAAAATAGAGTTCAAAAGTGAACGGGCTATACAATTAGGTTTAACAGCCCTTCCCAGTCATCGACGGTTGCAAGAAGGCCCCGAGACTTCAAGCCTGGAATTGCCGTTTACCTTGATTAGTCCGCCCAATCACTTCTTCCTGAATTCAACCTTTGCTGACATCCCGGCTTTAACGACAAAGGCAGGAGTGCCAACCGTGGAGATTCATCCTGAAGATGCCGCACGGCTTGGAATTGCTCAGGGAGAGCGCGTGCGTGTCACAAACTCCAGAGGACAGGTTTATTTGAGGGCAGTGGTTGATAACTCGGTTCTCCCAGGCGTTTTAGTCGCTCCGGGGGTGTGGTGGTTAGAATCCTATGACGAAGGTTTGGGGATTAATGCCTTAACGTCGGCTCGTATAGGGGATATCGGGCAAGGGGCCGTCTTTTTTTCTAATCTTGCTAAAGTGAGTAAGGCTTAAGTCGGTTCGTTTTTGAGGTTGTATTCTAAGAAACTTGGGGTAGTATATGGGTGAACGTGGAACAATGGTTCGTGAAGAAGTCGGCGCGGGTCAGGGAAAATTCCCGGCTTTAAGCCATACTCCCTTTCGCTGGTTCTGGGGGGCTCAAATCATTTCGCTCATTGGAACCTGGACGCAAAATGTTGGCCAGGCCTGGTTGGTTCTGCAGCTAACCAATTCTCCGTTTCTCCTGGGTTTGGTCAGCGCTCTGCAGTTTCTGCCGATGCTTCTTTTTTCCCTGCATGCGGGGGTTTGGATCGACCGCCTGCCGAAACGGCGGATCTTGCTGATGACGCAGACCACGTTGATGATCCTCGCTTTTGCGTTAACGATATTAGTGGCCGGCGGGCAGCTGCGTTATTGGATGTTGTTGGTCATGGCTAGCATCCTTGGGATTGCCAATACCGTTGATGTCCCTGCACGGCAAGCTTTTATCATTGAGTTAGTCGGGCGGGAGCATTTGACCAATGCCATTGCTTTAAACTCTGCCATATTCAATGCCGCCCGCTTGGTCGGCCCGGCGGTTGCAGGGACGATTATGGGACTGTGGGGGGCCACTTGGTGTTTCTTGATCAACGGATTGAGCTTTGTCGGGGTGATCTTGGTGCTCGCCTTGCTTCCGAGCATTCCGAGGGGAGACAAAAGGCTTGTGTCTGCCGAACGGCCTGTCTGGCCAGAAATTATCGAGGGTTTGCACTATATTCGCCAAACTCCGGTGATTTTCGTCACGATGCTCACGGTTGCGGTATTAAGTACCATCGCGATGAATTTTAATGTTCTCGTTCCGGTGATGGCCAAAATGGACTTCCATCAAGAGGTACAGGGCTACGGGTTTCTGATGAGTGCCATGGGATTCGGGGCTTTGATAGGAGCGCTGACTGTCGTTTGGTTTAGCGGACAGGGACCGCAAAAAGTCCTCTTGGGAGCGGGTACGGTTGGTTTAGGCGTATTTTCCATTTTGCTCGGAGGGCAGAATACTTACGGGGGTGCCGCCCTCATGTTAGTGTTGATGGGTTGGTCCATGTTGGTATTTGCCGCCTCAGCCAATTCCTTAATCCAAATGAC
>JAJZPA010000158.1 GCA_021811425.1 Bacillota bacterium
TGAACTGCTTAAGATACGCACATTTACTTTCAAATGCTAGTCATTCAATCTTAAGATTCTACAATTTTCCTTGTAATTCCTGCCAATCCCATAAAAAGGTTCAGAAAATGATGCGAATGGGCATTCAGCAGGATATTCGTTATTTATAGAGAATATAAACCAATAATATTTTAATTTTTAATTTTAAAAATTTCCGCATAATTACAGACGAAAAAGTGCTTTATCAGGTAAGAGAAAGGAGACTTTGCCTATGTCAAAAACGCTTGCTGATTCTAAGCATCCTTTGACGCCCCTCGCCCGTGAATTAGCTCTGAATCATCGTCTCCACCGACCGCCCCTGCGCGATCATACCTTGAAGCATCTTCGTTATACTCTAAAGGAACTCAGTCAAGCTCACGCTTCGTTTCAGGCGGATGCCCTGAGGGGGACACTCATCGAACCCGCTGCTAATTGGTTGCTCGATCATTGGGATTTTATCGAAACCCAAGTTCTGTGGATTCAAGATTCCTTAACGCGTCCCTATCGGCGCGCTTTACCCCGGCTGGATACCCATGAACACGAACCACGCATGCTGACCATCTGTCAGACTTATCTCCACGATAGCCACACTGCCATTGACATTTCTTCTTTTTTAACCTATTTGAGTGCTTATCAGGAGGTCACACCCCTGACCATCGCCGAGCTTTGGGCGGCTCCACTGCTCCTGAGCCTAGCGCTTTTGCATCAGCTGGCTGCCTTGATGAAACGCAGCCTGAATAATCAGGAAGCCGCTCATGTTGCCCGCTCTCAGGCTGAACTTTGGCTATCTTTGCTCAGTCAGACTGATGATCTCCGCCGGGCGCTGAACCGGGCTGAACGTCGAACTGAACTTTTCTCCCCCTCCAGCTTGGCAGCCTTGGCTACTGTATTGCGTGAAGCCCCGCCGGAAGGCGCCTTCATCCTCACTTGGCTGGAAGAGCACACCGGCCACACAGGCCGCATGAGTACCTTACTTGCTTTGGCACATCAGGAACAAAATGACTCCCAAACCCAGGCCGGTACTCTGATTATGGGCTTACATGAAATTAACCATTGGAACTGGCGTGAGTATTTTCTAAGTATCAGCAGAGTTGAAGACGAGCTTTTTAATGATCCTGCCGGGATCTACCCGCAAACGGGTCAAGCCAGCCAGGATTTTTTACGCCACCAAATTGAATACTTAGCCCGGCGTCTGCATCACCCTGAACCCTATGTCGCTGCCCAAGCCAACCGGGCAGCCCACAAGGCGCTGGAGAAAGGACAGCCCTTGCCCTTCACGCACAATGGCTATTATCTCTATGATCCGAAGGGTCAGGCCGCACTCGCGGCCGGCATTGCCTCTGACACCAAAGGCGTATCATTGCCCTGGACCAACACGCTGCTTCGCCACCCCAGTTCTACTTACTTCCTTGCCCTTTTCATCTTTTTCATCAGCTTTTTTACCCTTTTCAGTTGGCTGAGCCGGCTTCCCGGTGGATCATCACCCTTCATTAAAATTGGCACACTCCCGCTTTTCCTGCTCCTGATCTTAACCGCCTCGGAATGGAGCACATCCCTGCTTCACCGCCTCCTCTCCACCCAAATACCTACCTATCCGCTCCTACGCCTTGACTATCGAGGAGGCATTCCTCCGGAAGCACGCACGATGGTCGTAGTTCCTATCCTGATTAGTACCTGCAGCGATATTCAAGACGCCCTGCACCGTTTGGAAATTCGCTATCTGGCTAATTGTGATCCAAACCTTCACTTTGCTTTGCTGGCTGATTTTCCGGATGCCTCCACCCTCACCTCTCCGGAAGACAAAGCGATCCTCGACGCCGCAAACGCTGGTCTAGCCCGCCTGAATGACCAATATCCGCGTTCCGGCCCACCTGCTTTCTATTTTTTCTGCCGTGAGCGCTGCTATAACCCCAGAGAAAAACGCTGGATGGGTTGGGAACGCAAGCGCGGCAAGCTTGTCGAATTCAACGAACTTCTACGCGGAAATACGACCACATCGTTTACCACCATTGTAGGGGATCCCTCACTTTTCCCGCAGATTCGCTATGTTATCACCCTCGATGCCGATACGGAACTTCCTCCGGATACCGCCCGCCGCTTAGTCGCAACCATGGCCCACCCGATCAACACCCCCCTCTATGATTCCCAACGCCAACGGGTGATTTCGGGCTATGCTTTGATTCAGCCGCGCGTCACGGTAACCTACCCCTCCGCCCGTGCTTCCAGGTTCGCCCGGATACTCACAGGAACCGCTGGCTATGATCCCTACGTTTTTGCCCAATCCGATCCCTATCAGGATCTTTTCGGTTATGGGATTTTCGTGGGGAAAGGAATTTATGACGTCGATATCTTCCGTAAAGCACTCACGCATAAAATCCCCGAAAACCGCGTCCTCAGCCATGATCTACTGGAAGGCGGATTGTTGCGGGCAGGCCTGGCTACGGATGTCATCCTGCCGGAAGGGCATCCTGCCACATTCTTCTCCTATCTTCAACGCCTCAATCGCTGGACCCGAGGGGACTGGCAACTCTTACCCTGGCTTTTACCCTTCCAGCACAGCAATCATGAACTGAAACGCTTGAACCTGGCCGGAGTCACGCGTTGGCAAATCCTGGACAATCTACGCCGCAGCGTCTTGCCGACAGCTCTCCTGTTTCTATTCGGAATCGCTCTCTCCAGCCCTGCCCCCTTACATTCCCCCTGGCTCTGGTTGGCGCTTTTAACGTTTCTCCTGCCACACTTTCGCACCCTGCCCTTTCATGCCCGTTCCGCCTATTTTCGGGCCACGCGCCTGACTCTCCGTCAAGCTCTGTTTTCCCTGGTTATCTGGCCTTACACTGCGGGTGTACAATTGGATGCTTGCTTGCGCACCCTTTTCCGCCTGTTCATTTCCCGCCGTCATTTGCTCCAGTGGGTTCCCTTCGCTCAGAGTGATCGTAAAGATCTTTACACGCAAATGGCAGTTTATCTACCTGGTGCTTCCCTGAGCGTACTCTTATTCCTGTCCCTACACCTCGGGACTGCCTCTTGGTCATGGTTGCTTTTGCCACTTCTCTGGTTGAGTGGTCCCTTCGCGGCCCACTTTATGAGTCAGCCAACACTTCCCGTCGCCGGTTCAGGTACGCAGCTCTCGCCTGAAGCCCGGGCGCTCTACCGCCAAGAGGCTTTGAAGATCTGGCAATTCTTCACGCGTTTCGTCACTGCAGAGGAGCATTATCTGCCTCCGGATAACGTCCAGTTCGCTCCACCCAATGGCATTGCGCACCGCACCTCTCCGACCAACATCGGTCTCTATCTGGTATGCATCGTCGCCGCCCGCGATCTAAACTTCATTCCTCAGACGGAGATGCTGGAACGTTTGGAACAAACGTTGACCACATTGAAAGCCCTTCCGCGTTGGCATGGCCATTTCTACAATTGGTATGACACCCAACACCTTTCCCCTTTACAACCGGCCTATGTTTCCACCGTCGACAGTGGAAATTTTGTGACCTCCCTGCTCACTGTGCGTACAGCCTTGGCAGCTATCGATACGAGCAGGTCGAGCTGTAATCCACCCCTGGACGGCACACTCCCCTTGCACTCAGCCTCCTTACCGCCTGCACCTTCCGACTCTCCATCCCCGCTTCTCCCTGCCCCTGAGTTACTAGCTCAAGCTGCTGCCCTGCTGAAACGCCTGGATGCGCTCATTTCCGACACGGATTTTCGTTTTCTCTATGACAAACAAAGCCATTTGCTCTCTTTGGGCTATAATCTGTCTACCGGACAACTGGACAGCATCCGCTACGACCTCATGGCGTCTGAAGCCCGCCTTACGAGCTTTACCGCGATCGCACTCGGCCAATTGCCTGCCGAGCACTGGTATGCCCTCGGCCGCACCACCACAAAAATCAAGCACCACATCACTCTTTTAGCCTGGACAGGCACGATGTTTGAATATTTATTACCCTACCTTTTCCTTCCCTCCTATCCCGAGACGCTCTGGGACGATTCTTACCAGGGAGCACTACATGCTCAAATCGATCATGCCCGCAAGCGCTCCCTTCCCTGGGGTATTTCCGAATCAGGCTACTATGCTTTCGATTTTGCCATGAATTATCAGTATCAGGCCTTTGGTGTTCCTACACTGGCCTTTAAACGCGGCCTGGAGGCCGAACGCGTCATCGCCCCTTATGCCACCTTAATGGCTGCCATGCTTGACCCAGAGTCTGCTTTGTCAAATCTTCAGCACCTCCGCACGCTCGGCGCGGACGGAGAGTATGGTTTCTACGAAGCCCTGGATTTCACCCCGGAACGTCTCACGGAAGGCACTTCTTATGCGGTCATTCAAAGCGTCATGAGCCACCATCAGGGCATGAGTTTCCTCGCTCTGACCAATCTCCTCACCAATACCAACATTCAATCATATTTTCTGGCCGACCCCCGCATCGAAAGTTGTCTGCATCTCTTGCAGGAGCGTCGCCCCGCCTATCCTACCCTCACTAAACGGCATCTGCTCTCTCATCCGCATTCCCCATCTATCGCTGCACACGATTCTCTACGCCGCTTTATCCCCGGAACGTCCCCTTGGCCAGAATCCCGACTGCTCTCGAACGGTCACTATCATTTGCTGGTCACGGAGAGTGGCTCTTCACAAAGTCGATTGAATCACTGGACTCTGACCCGCTGGCGCGAAGATCCCGTGCAAGACAGCTATGGCACCTTCTTCTACATCCAAGACCTGACAACCGGTGCCCTCTTTTCCCCGACCCGGCAACCTTGTGCTGTCCCTGGCAGCGCTGAAGAGATGGTATATGCTCTCGATCGTATCACGTTCAGACGCCAAGATGCTTCCTTACACACCACACTGGATCTCTCGGTGATTCCAGATCGAGATGCTGAAGTTCGTCGCCTGACCTTCGAAAACAATGGGGATGAACCCCATATTTTACAGATTACAAGCTATCTGGAAATTGCTCTCTCCTCTGAGGCTGCTGATGAAGCACACCCCGCCTTTAATAAACTCTTTATTCTTACGGAGCATGTTGCGGATCCATTCTGTCTTCTGGCTGAACGGCGTCCTCGCACTCCGGAAGAAACCTGTCCCTGGCTTTTTCAAACCATGGTCGCCTCTGCAGAAACTCTGCCGCAAATCGAATGGGAAACCGAACGTGTTTCCTTTGTGGGACGTGGTCATTCGTTGCGTCAGCCCGCTGCTCTTCTCTCCCATCAGCCCTTGTCCGGACGTACCGGAGCCGTCCTGGATCCGATTTTTGCCCTGCGCTGTCGTCTCACCGTTCCAGCCCATAGCTCCGCCCAAATCAACTTCGTCTTAGGAGCAACAGAAACTCGGGCAGCAGCACTCGCTCAGGCTCGCTATTTCCAAACGCCCGGCCTGATAAGCAGTGCCTTACGTTTAGCCTGGACTCGAAATCAGACCGAACTAACCCAGCTTGGCCTCACTCCCCGGCACGTCGATCTTTTCCAGTGGCTTTGGTCCCGGCTTGTTTATTTTCAGGCCTTACGCCCTACCCACTTAGAAAGTCTGCCTCTCAACCGCCAGGGCCAGCCTGGCCTTTGGTCCTTGAGCCTTTCCGGAGATCTCCCCATCGTACTCGTTCGCTGGAATGATCGTTCCGACCCGGGCCTGGCTCACCTGCTCATGCAGGCTCTCGCTTACGGGCGTGCGCGCGCGCTGAACTTCGACCTTGTCTTTCTCTACGATCAACCGGGTGGCTATCAAACACCGGTACAGGACACCTTATCCGAATTGGTTCGCTCAGCCGGTCAGGAAGGATTTCTCAATCGCTCCGGTGGCGTCTGGCTTAAATCCTCGGCCTTCCTGCAAAACGAAGAGAGCCAGGTATTATGCACAGCAGCCCGACTGGTTTTGCAGGGGGATGGGGAAAGCCTCATCAATCAACTGCGCGACCCTAATCCTTTGTCCCATCTTCCCGAGGTCTTGCGGCCTGCCTTACCCTTGCCTGGAGCTGCGTCCAGCCCTATATCTCTCGCCGAATCTGCCCCCCTGCCGCAGCTGCAACTGGTCAATGGCCTGGGAGGCTTTCGTGCCGATGGTGCCTACCAAATTTTCTTCAAAGGTTCTGAGCGCCCACCCGCTCCTTGGAGTAATGTCTTGGCGAATCCTCGGTTTGGCACCTTACTCACCGAAGCGGGCGGAGGCTATACCTGGTTTATGAATAGTCGCGAAAACAAACTGACCGCCTGGAGCAACGATCCTGTACTCGATCCAGCCAGCGAGATCCTGTATCTTCGGGATGAAGAAACTGGCGCTTATTGGCCACTCACACCCCAAGCCTCTGCTGGTTCTGAGGAATGGCATGTGCTTCATCAGGCTGGCTCCAGTCAGTATCAGGGTCAGCACGCCCAGACCGCCCATGAACTCTTCATCACCGTACATCCCTCCGCTCCGCTTAAAATCACCCGCATCCGCATCACCAATCTCTCCCCGCACCCACGCTCTCTGTCTCTGACCGCCTATGTTGAATGGACTCTGGGCGTCCAGAGGGAACACACGGCACCCTTCATCGAATCCCTTTGGCTCAAAGACGAGCAGGCGCTCTTTGTTCGCAATGCGTTTCCCTCCTGCTGCCCAGACAGTGCTGCTTTCCTGACCCTTGTACCGGGCACAGGGCAACTCGACCCTGATTTCCTGACTTGGACCGTTGATCGCCTCGAATTCCTGGGACGCAGCGGTTCTTTGCACCAACCTGCCGCTTTAAGCCGTCAAAACCTCTCCTGCCATGAAACCGCCGCCGATCCTTCTTGTGGTGCACTTCAAACTCATTTTACCCTTCAGCCTGGGGAGCGTCTGGAATATTATCTCCTTCTCGGCGCCGAACAATCGTCCTCAGGCACGCTGCAACTTCTAAGAACATGGCGCAACCCCACGCTGCTCGCTCAAGATCTGGAAACAGGTGTGGCTTTCTGGCACACACTCCAGGGGAAAATCCAGATCGAAACCCCGGATGCTGCCTTAAATCTCCTTTTTAACCATTGGCTTTTGTATCAAGTCTTAAGCTGCCGTATCTGGGCCAGAACGGCATTTTACCAAGCCGGCGGGGCTTTGGGCTTCCGGGATCAGCTCCAGGATGCCTTAGCCTTGCTCTCGGCCGCTCCCGACCTTACTCGGACGCAAATCCTCCGCCATGCCGCCCACCAATTCCAAGAAGGCGATGTTCAACACTGGTGGCATGAAGAGACCCAACGTGGAATTCGCACGCGCTACTCCGACGACC
>JAJZPA010000159.1 GCA_021811425.1 Bacillota bacterium
CAAAGACGTGCCGTTTGACACTTTCCAAAAGGCGAAGGTGGAGTATGGTTTATCCTTGGTTCTCGGAGTGGTGACTGAACTGGTTCTGACCGTGGCAGTGTCTGCAGTTTTCGGCACAGCCCTTTACACGCTTATCATTATGATGTCCGCTTTATCTCTGAGGTTATTTACGGGTGGGGCTCATTGTTCCAGTTTCCGACGGTGTTCGGTTTTTACCATGGTCTATTTTATCGGATTATCTTTTCCTGTGAAAGCTGCAGCAACCAGAATGGACTTTCTGGCTCTGATGTGGGTCTCTCTGTTTTTGATCCTAGTAGCACTGCTGTTTATGTGGAAACCCCGACGCTTTACGTTATTGATACTGACGATTGGTGCAAGTTTCCCTATTTGGGGTCTTTTTAGCGCTTCCGAGAACGGTTGGCGCATCCTGACTTTGCCTGCAGCTGCAGGATTAGCCCTCCAGGCTTGCATGACAAGCCCTTTAGGGCATAAAGTTGTTCTGCGCAGCGATCAGATCATGCAACGGCTGGGAATATGAGCAAGTAGGCAAATCGGCCCCCCTTCTCTGTCTTGCCATTGATTGGTAAAGCAGAGTGAAGGGTTTTTTATTTTTTTGGAGATTGAGATAGAAAAGATGTAAAGTATTTCGATGTGTGAAATAAGTGCATTTTCGTTCCCTGAAATGCCACTTTCATACCAAAATCACCAATTGCCAGAAGCACTGTGGTAAGATGATCGCAAGGGAAATCCAGAAAGATAAAGGAAGGAGAGGAAAGGTATGGGACAAAGGAAGAGTATTACAAGGAACTCGGAAACCTTAGTCGCAGTGTTTTTATCCTCAAACGTGGGCTTGAAATGGCTGCAAGTTTAGGGGATAAACGATCCCAGCTTTTCATTTTGCTCGAACTGTCAGATGTGTATCGGAAAATCGGTGACTATGGCAGTGCCAACAGCATGCTTAATATTGTTCTAGAAGAGTCGTCGCTTGGCACGGGAGACATCTTGCTTACAGGGGCTGCTTTATTATCTCTTGCTCAAAAGTCCCTGGCTGCCGGTGAGCTAGAATCGGCACTATCTCCATTAAATCAGTGTTATCAGGTTTTGTCCAAGGCTTCTCCGACAAATGAACTGGCAGTTTGCTGTCAATCATTGAAGAAGGTGTATTTGAAGCTGAGGCAGCCAAGTGAGGCTTTCTTCTTTGGTAATGAGGCAAAACAGATCCGGAAAGCTTTAAAACGTTAGCCAATTGTTAATACGATTTACCTGAAGGTGCACTGGCAACGCCAGTAAACGCCGACTTGTTTCGACCGAATATTCGCACCTTTCTGGCGAACGATTTGTGCTAAGATTAGGCCAAAACCAGAGAGGGGGTGGCTGATATGCTTAATAGGATGACCAGATGGAATTTCGCATTGTTGATTCTTCTCGTTGGTTTCGTCAGCATCGTAAATCCGCAAATAGATCCGATTAAGCTGATGCCGTATATGTAGGGTTACACAGTTATTTGAACAAACGTTCAAAGATGACCTAGGATCTTACTATTTGGTATAGTCCCGATTAGAGATTTCCATGCAAGATCCTATCTTTGACCAGCCTCTGGCGGCATGGAAGGCATTAACCAGCGACCCGAATGTTAGAGAGTACCAGATTGCTTTGCCTAAAGCTCTGCTTGATGAGTTAGCCGAATTGATACGCGATGAAGACGAGGAGGGAAGATGATGATTAGAAAAGTTTCAGTGTTATTTGGTATACTTAGCCTAGCTCTTCTAATGACCACCCAGGTTTATGCGAATGAAGGAAATGCACCTTATTCTATTATAAGCAAACAAGAAATAACCGATAAGGATGCACTTTTTAAACGAGCAGTTCTTGGGATTACGGATTTTACGGAGAAGACAATAGTTCCAAAGGCTCAGGCTACAAACGAGAATACAGGAAAGGTAAGAAAACTAAAAACATATTCAACCACTCAACTTTTAAAAGAAGCAAGGTACTCAGATGGTAGCCTTACAAAGACTTATGCAACCACGTCGTTTACTGTAATCAAATCTAAAGATCTTACAACAGTCAATAAATTCACTATACAATCAGATGGAAGCAAAAGCGATTCCAAGTGGGATCAAACACTTGGCGTTAGAGCTTATTCAACGATTTACTGGAATTACACCACTTATCCTGGTGATTCATGGACATATGTGGGTTTGGTGGAAGTTTCCGGAGGTTGGACCATTTATGACAATACAGAAGGAGTAAATAACACATCAGTCCTATATGGACAGGCTGGAATAGGTCATTATGGTTATGTTCAAGTCAGCATGACGCACTATCCATTATACTTAGACTATGACTACTTTGCGCCTGGAAGCTGGGAACCTGTTTATAATTATTCCTCATCTACCATTGGTTCGACTTCACGTGCAAAGGTATTTGAACTTACCAATCCAAGTAGCACTTGGGACTTGATTTTCCAAAATAATATTTTCTAACAATATGAAGAAAGGAGGCTTTGAACCTTCTTTGGCCGTCTGAGGAAAAGCCGCTGTGTGCTTTGGCGTAACAAATCCAATGGATATAAGGTTTTCCCTAAGGAAGAAGAGGACTATTCATGATTTCGTTGAAATGAAACAAATGGAAGACAAAAACTATAGCCCGGTCTAATGAATACTGCGGAAAAGACACGGATATATTCAGGGAGGAGGATGCTGCTTGAACAAAGTCTTAAGTTATTGGTTATACGCGATCTTTTTCGGGGCGATAGTTATTTGGGGGTCTAATGAAGGACAAACTTTGAGTATTGAGTTTAGCCAAACTTTCTCACCCTATTCTTTATATCTATTTATGGCTTTCTACCCAATATTTATTGGTTTCCTATTGGGATTTCCCAAACTAATTTCACACTTTCGTAGGGCAGGGAAATGGAAAGTTGATTGGCATAGGATTTTAGGTCTGGCACTTCCAACATTCTTACTTAATATTACTGCTTTGTTAAGTGTTACGCCAGTTTCCAAGTATTTCATTGGATGGTCTAAGTTTGTATTAGATAAACAGGTTTTGACTATAAGCGGAATTGTATGCGGATATGTCTTGGCATCCTCCTTCATAGAGGTGAAAGAGGAAGGCAAATAGAGCGATGATGTCGAAAGAATCCGGCCATATTTGAGTGGCCAGATTTCTTGCCGATAACGGCTTCCTTACTGACGACTGATTTCTATGGCATCAGGTTCTGCTTCGGAATGCGGAATTGCAGAGCCTCAGCCAGATGCTCCGGTTTGATTCCGTCTGTTCCGGCCAAATCCGCAATAGTGCGCGCCACTCTTAGGATCCGGTCGTGGGCCCGAGCACTCAGGGAATAAAGCTGAAAGGCTTTGCGCATTAAGTCTTTGCCCTCACTTGTCAAATGACAGGTGATCTTGGTCACCCGCGCTGCCATTTGGGCATTTGTCCGGCCTTCTCCCAAGCGCGCCCACTGCCGGCTCCGCGCTGCCAGAACGCGGTTTCTCACTTCTTCGGAAGCTTCCCCGCTGTCCGGTTCCAATTCCCGATATTCCGGACGCGGCACTTCGACCCGGAGGTCAAAGCGATCGAGCAGCGGGCCGGAAATTCGGGCCCGGTAGTTTTGCACCTGCAGCGGAGTGCAGGTGCAAAACTTATGCTTGTCTCCCAAGTACCCGCGAGGGAACGGATCCATCACCGCGATCACACTCAGGTTCGCCGGGTATTGCACACTCCCTTTTTGCCGGGTCAGGCTGACCGTTCTGTCCTCTAAGTGTTTGTTGTAAGGCTCTTACTCAAATACGAATATAAGGATTGACCAGCTTTATAGGGATCACCATATATGCATTGAGCAACTCCAAGCCTTCTCTGCCTGCGCTACGTCTATGTTTCATTTTGATTCTGCTGTTAATGCCTTCAATCGGGCCATTACTGATACTCGGCGAAACTTGTCGTTTCGCGAAGGGTCCTGGAACCTACGCGGAACGACAAAAAATGACAGCCCATTAGCATGTTCCGACGAGTATTGTTGCATTTAGCGTTTTCGTGTTTCTCTTTGATCAGAGGGGAGGCGTCGTGTTCCAGCCTGCAGCAATCTTCTTAGTGATCCTTATATCGCTTCTCCCTGCGGGTCTTGCTCTCCTAAACCGAATGCGGTACACTAGGTTATATAGACAACGTGTGCAGCGGGATGAAGAAGAGATTGCCCGGTTAAGGCGACTCCTTGCTACACAACCAATTCAATGAATACTGTATAGTCTAGTAATGGATCCTGTTTTAGGCTCCCAAACGATTTGTGCAGGCTACAGGTGTCAACCTCTGGTGACCTCGATAGAAGTAGAACCTATGGAGCTCCCGAACTGGTGATCTTCGGGGGCTCTTGCTTTATATTATTTTAGATAAACCAAACCTTTGGCTGCCCTTAAGGGTAATACATTAAAGAATCGTGGTCGTTTTATACAAAATACCAAGGCACTAGGGTTAGAACCTAGGATGCATTTTGCATTTGGTGTAAAGCGAAAGGAAGGGAATCCAACGTGATTAGCGAGGAGCAAGTGAAGGGTTTTTTATTTTTGGAGAGTGAGATGTAAAGTATTTCGCTGTGTGAAATAAGTGCATTTTCGTTCCCTGCAATGACACTTTCATACCAAAATCGCCAATTGACAGGAGCAATATGGTAAGATGATCGCAAGGGAAATCCGACTATTACAACTCCCGCTTGCCTGGGATGGTTCTACGAACCCAAGAAGCCCGAAGAGCTAGATCTTTAGGCTTCGTCATGGAACACTAATCTATCTTACAAGGAGATGATGATGGCAGAATGAAATAGCTGTGTATTCCCATGAATAATAAATTCGTATGTAAGGAAATAGGCGGATTAGCAAAGTAACCCGCCCCTTCCCGAACCGTACAAGCGACTTTCACCGCATACGGCTCTCCATATTCCAAATGGGCTATCGTCGTTTTAGCTGATTAAGCTGAAACCTGTCGGCTTCGACATCGGCAAAACAGTGTGCGCAAAGGGGTATCTGACGCCTGTTGATATCCAGCATGACAGTGATAATCGGTGAGTATGGCTTGTCGAGCTTCTTCTTCGTTTTCCTGTGATACATGCTGACATTGGAATACGGATTACCGCAGATGTAGCAGACACGGGCCAACGGGTCCATCAAGTTGTACATGGGCAGGAAGAAGAACGATTTAACTGCCAGCTTGATTTTAGCGAAGAAGTCCTTTTGTCTGGCAAAAGATTTATACAGTGCCAAACTGATTGAGCGGGCTTTACCTTTAGCATTTTGGTAATTGACCATAAGAGCCCTGCCGTATCTCGCGAACACTTTCTTCATACTGATGTCAAATTTTCGTGCCAGAGTTTTAGCAATTGAGAAATGCACAATGTATTGGATGCGCGCACCCTCATAGAAATTGGCGCAGCCGCGCTGCCCGGTCAGGAGTCCACGCAGTACCTGGTTGCCGTACTTGATGATTTCTTCCGGGGATTCTCTAAGGAGGCGAGTGATACCGATGGGATAGCCATTTTCTTTACACATACCATTTTCACGTAGCTTTTTCAGAACACCATCTTTATTCATGTAAATACGAATAGTTGAGTCAAAAGGGTTGTTATAAAATTTGCTGTGTTTGACAGAACCCTTACGGATGATATAACCGAGAAAAGTCACGTCATTATCTGCGGCATGTGTGATTTTGGTTTTCTCTTCGCTCAACCTCAGGCAGAGTTCGTTTTTCAGGAACTCCTTGATTTTCTGCTTCAAATCAACTGCATAGACTTTGGGAGCAATGAGGCCAATCAGAAAATCATCAGCGTAGCGCACATACTTCACTCTACGGAAACTGGGGTCAAATCTGTCACCGGACGGGAGGCTTTCCATTTCACACTGCAGGTGCTTAACGGTTTTCAGGTCGCTGCCGTTGCTGACTGCCTTTCTGTAAAGGTATCTTGCCTTGGCGTAATCAGGGTTTTGCCTGCGGTAGTCACCTGTGGTGTCCGTCTCGATAATGCTTTTCATAAATCTGTCCAGCTTATCGAGATAAATGTTGCAGAGTATGGGGCTGCAACAGGAGCCCTGGGCGTTTCCGGTTTTAGTTCCATGGTAAATGTGCTGCATGTCGAAGTAACCGGCCTTAAGAATCTTATTGATGAGCCGGATGAAACGTTCGTCACTGATGCGCTCCCGCAGTATCTTTTCAAGTGTGCGATGGTCAATTTCATCAAAGCAGGCGGAGATGTCACCCTCAATACACCAAATCGTACCTTTCCACGTCTCCACCTCGGCTATGGCACTTTGGGTAGACCGTTTTGGCCGGAAGCCGTGGGAAAGGTTCGCGAAGGTAGGTTCGTAGATGCACTCTAGGATAATGCGGACTGCCTCCTGAACGAGCTTGTCCTTTCCGTTTGGAAAGCTGAGCTTGCGCATTTTACCATTGCGTTTTGCTATCAACGTTGTTCTGTTTGGCTGAGGCTGGTAGGACTCGTCACGCATGGAAGCGATAAGTTCCGTAATCCATTCCTCGCAGAAGCCATGCAGGGAGGTGCCATCAGCGCCGGAAGTCTCCGCGCCGTCGTTGGACTTTACGGAGTTGTAGGCAATGATGTACAAGTCTCTGCTGTAGAACAAACGATAGAGGTCACCGTTGACATAGCAATGGTTGGCATTGTTGCGACGGCGATAACCTTCCAATCTTTCCACAAGTTTTGATTGCTCCATTCAAAGCAACTCCTCTCAAAATTGGAACTTGGAATACTGCCCCCCTTCACCGTGTGCCTTCCATTACAGAAGGCCGTTAGGCTACTATTAGGGCTCTCTGCCATATACCAAGAACGGCATTTAGGCAGGTCACGTTTGGCAGCTCCATATAGTGTCTCCATACGTAGGTATCCGGTTGGTCGTTACCCTGCTTACCGCAGGTGCGTCAATGGGCCTGCTTATACCCAATCCTTTTTATATTGGGAATACCCATTGATACCGGTTGGACCCGGCAGCGTCCCACAGCCACAGACCCGGATTCAGCCCACAGGCTTTACCATATATGGCCTGACTCGCCAGGCTACTCGACAGCAATCGCTGTCTAATCCTGACTTTACCGACATGCTGTTGTTCCCCAGAGGCTTTCGCATGAGGTTAGTCGGTTGTCTTACATCGCAACGCAGGAGCGATGATTTCTAGGAAATGTATATGAAGCGCACAACGTGCGCACAAAAGGAGTGGAT
>JAJZPA010000160.1 GCA_021811425.1 Bacillota bacterium
GTTAAGCGACCTGACATCCTCTGCCGTATTCCCGATGCCCAACATAAACAGGATGTTGTCTCCATCCCACAGCTCCGGTTCGATCCCCTCATCCCGGCGCAGCCACTCGACACATTCCGGAGCACTAATGCCTAATGAGGACGTATTGACCAAAATCTTTGACCAATCCACCCGCCAAATGCCATACCTTCCTTCGTCCTCGCGGTTGAGAAGGCGTAGCCCCTCGGTGTCGCGATGCAGCCGGGCTACCTCCTCTTCAAGGCCTGCCCAACGCTTTCGATCCTGGGCAAATTCAAGCGCCCGCTCTAAGGAAGCCATGAGCAAGTAACTGGGACTGGATGATTGCAGCAATTCCAGGGCCTGCTGCAGGGAGTGGCGAGCCAGCCGCTGCCCCTGCACATGCAACATTCCCGCTTGAGTTAAAGCACTCAAGGTTTTGTGCGGGCTCTGGAGCACGGCATCCGCACCCATGGCCAAGGCTCCCGGAGGAAACAAATCATGAAGGTAATGCGCTCCATGGGCTTGATCGACAAAAACCGGGAGACCCGGAAAATCTCGCTCCCGGATACCCAAAATCTGCGTTAAGTCAATCAGAGAACCATAATAACTCGGATAAGTAAAATGCCAAGCAAGGGCATTACCCAAGCACGTTGCCGTGTGTTTGAGATCCAGACCCAAAGGCAAATTAAACTCCGGGTGAATCGTTGCTGGAAGGTAGCGGGGCGTAAGTCCTGTCAAGACTAAAGCAGACATCACCGAACGATGAGCCTGCCTTTCCACGATAACCTCTCCTTGAGCCTGGCCAAGGGCAAGAAACATGGCCTGATTGCCTACCGTGCCCCCATTGACTAAGAAAAAGCTCGCTTGTGCACCATAAATCTCTGCGGCCCGGGCCTGACTCCAAGCAATAATCCCCGTTGGGGAATGAAGCATATCTAACCCCGGCAGCTCGGTCAAATCCCCCTCCGGAAACCTCATTCCCAGAAAAAACTCCCGATTCCCCTTGTGTCCTGGGGTATGAAACGAACGCAGCCCCTGACTTAGGTAATGCTGCAAACCCTCGTACAAACCTGGCAACAACAGACCCCCTTGTCCACGGGAATTTACAATTTATTGTATCACAAGTGGCCCAATATTGCATCATCTGCGCCAGGCACCCGGCCTGAGCAGCTCCATCTCTTGGCCATCCCCTAGAAAACGCAAATGCTTGGCCATCTTCAAATAAAACGCTGAACCGATCGCTTCTGTTAATAACCTTTGCTCACACTCTGTACAGAAAAACCGTCCGTGGATACGAAAGCCGTCATATAAACCCAGATACGGTACCTTGCCGCAACTCTGGCAGACGGGATGAAGTTCCCCCATAAAAATCGTCCTCCCTAACTATTTTCCTTTCTATTCTTGCCCTGTACCGGGAGGATTAGTCGGCGGGCCAATGGTCGTCCCTTCATTTTCAGGCCGCAAATTCACATCAACGACAACAGGAAAACTCGTGAGTCTATTTTCCCAGTCATCTTTAACCATTTTCCAATAATGTGGATCACGCTGCTGGATGTGTTTTCCAATACCGATGAAGTCTAATTGCAGTTCTCTGCTTTTCTGTAGGGCAGCATCACATTCTTCCTGAATGACTTCCGTAAAAGCTTCATTGATCTTCGACTCGTATTGGTTTAGCCACTCAGAAGGGCTCAGCCTTTGTTGTGCGCCAGACAGCTCATCCCCATCCCACGTTCCTGTGATGGTATAGTGAATTCCGACCTTGCCATCCATTGGTTCCAACTTCCATTTTGTCCGGGCCGTCAAAATCCGAGCGCTGGCAAAACTATTTTTGCCTCCCATCTCCAGCTTTGCCGTAATAAAGCGTTGCTTGACTTCATCTTGAAGCCACATGTAGCCCCTCGTTTCTGCCTCACTCAATATATCCTTTAAGCGATCCCCTTTCAAAACAGCCGCGCCGCTCAGGCGAATTTCCTCGGCCACGTCCCCTTCCTTCCCCTTGTACATCATCCCGGCTTCACCGGACTTCAGCGGATACGCAATGGGAATCACCGGAGCCAGAATCTCGTCAGCCAGAACGGTCAGATAATGGCCAAGGCGAACGACCGGGAAAGAGGATGTTGCCTTTGCCTGTTCAATAATGCCCAGAATGCTGAGACCAGCTAGTTTATCCTGCCTGGTCTCCACGCCCAGAAGCTGTGCTGCCGGGCCTTTGCTGATCACGAGGAACGCAGTCCTGCGAAATTCATAATACCTCTGAAAAAAGTCCAAGGCCGGATTGATGCCCAAGCGGGCTAATTCCTCGCCCACAACAATCACCTTCACCGTTCCGACAAAGGGACGGCGGCTGGAAACAGAATAAACTTTGTCCATACTCTCCCGCATACTGTGCGCTTCCACCGTTAAGGTCAGATTATCAATCGAACTCCCGCCACCTTCACCCCCCTTTTTCGGAACTCCCATCTGGTAGGTCACGCGATAGGTGTCGGGTGCTTGCCCTTGATCAATGCCTATGGCCATAATAAACCCTAGTTCTTCCACTTCTGTCTTTCCCCAACACCCACTCATGGAAAAGGGCATCAAGAAGGCTAATAATAGGAAAAACCATTTTCTCATCGTCGCTGTCGCCTCCTCTGCCAAAATTCGGCAACCATCAGTAAAGGAACCCCCATCGCGACCAACGGCAAGATCAGATACTGATCGACCCAGGCAATTTCCAAGACTAAAGCCGCCCCTCCGGGCTTGTTTAAGTCAATCCCCAATAAGAGCAAACCGACCCCGATATAGAGCCAGCCCTTACTTTTCCAGCCTGTAACCTGTTCAATTCCCCAGATAGCCCCCAAAAACAGGCCTGTGATCTTCAAAATAGACGCTCCCATCCAAATCAGCATAAAAATGGACTCGACTCCCGAAACCGTTTTGGATATTTCAATCATTTTGCCCAGAGCCAAAAGACCGTAATTCAAGCGTTTCGTCTCTTCCGGACCAAAAACCATCGTCTGTATGAGTGTGATCATGGTATCCAACAGGCCCACCAGAAGCACGGCCTTCCATACGCCTGCTTTCAACCTTGGCCCTTCTCCTTTAGGCAAAAAGGCTAGTATTCCCGCCAAAAAAAGGGGGTATTCCATGGCAAAGGGCGCGATCGCCAAGGCCCCCCAAATCACCGGCATCCAACCATTCTCTAGGATTGGCAAGAACTCGCCCCATTCAAAACGGGGAACAGAGAAGAGTGCTGTCACGATCAAGCCTAAAGCAACCAGCGGAAATACGATTTCAGCAAAGCGGGCAAAAACTTCGACTCCTGACCATGCTAGGATGACAACGAGCAGCAAAATTCCTCCCGCAACAACCGTCGTTGGCACAAGGGGAAGAATAGAGCGCCGAAATAGGTCTACGAGTTGACTCGATAGTAAGGCGGCGAAGTAACCAGTGATGCCGGCATACATCAGGTTAATTCCCTTGCCTAGCCATTTGCCCAGGAGTTTTTCCGCGATTTGCATCAGCGTTAAGCTAGGATGCTTTTTCGCGAGGTACAGAATCATATAGCCCCAGGGAATAGCCAAGCTATAAGCCGGCATCACCGCCAGCCAAGCATCACGCCCCGCCGTCTGTGCAGTTGCTTGGGCCACCGGCATAAACGTCGTTCCCAAAAGGATAGCCGCACTCAAGATCATGAACTGGTGGATCGATATCCTTTGCATCAACGCTTACCCCCTGATCGAGGTCTATCAGTATCGATCAGATGGGGCCGATGCTTTAAGGCCCACCAGGGGGCCCGAACCAATGTATCCTGAAGGAGGGATCGAATCCTCAGGGGAGCGAGCGGACTTAAGTAAGGATATCCAAAAGAACGCAGGCTGAGCAGGTGGATCAGTAAGGCATAAAGGCCTAAACCCAGTCCGAAAAAACCCATGCTTCCGGCTAGGATCATCATCGGGATCCGGATTAAGCGTACGGCAATCGCTAAATCATAAGCCGGTATCGTGTAACTGGAGATAGCGGTCAAGCCAATAATAATCACCATGATGGGACTCACGAGACTGGCTTTGACGGCTGCATCCCCAATGACCAAAGCTCCAACGATCCCGATCGTCTGCCCAATCGGTTTTGGCAAACGGAGTCCCGCTTCTTGCAGGATCTCCAACGCCAAAGTCATCGTCAGTGCCTCTAACAGCGCCGGAAAGGGGACGCCTTCTCGACCGGCCGCCACGCTTAAGGCTATTTTGGTCGGTAGAATCTCCTGGTGAAAGGTCGTCACCGCAATATAAAGGCTAGGGGCCAGCAAAGCCGTCAGCACGCCAAGGTAGCGAATAAAACGGATTAAGATCACGATCATGGCCCGCTCATAGTAATCTTCACCCACCTGGAGAAACTGCGCCATCACCACCGGAACACTTAAGGCGATCGGAGTTCCATCGACTAAAATCCCTACTTTTCCTTCTAAGAGACCGGCAGCCAGAACATCTGGCCTTTCGGTATAGGCAATTTGGGGAAAGGGAGAATAGGGGACATCCTCAATCATCTCTTCTAAGTACGCTGTTTCCAAAACCCCATCCATTTTAATGCGGCTGAGACGTTTCAGCACCTCAGAAATAACATCCGGCCTGGCCAGTCCCTCGACATAGACGACCACGATATCAGTCCGGGTCAAATCTCCCAATTTTAAAGAGACGATGCGCAAAGAGGGATGTTTAATTTTTCGCCTGAGTAAGGTGGTATTCGTACGCAGAGTCTCAGTAAACCCCTCCCGTGGTCCTCGCACCACGGATTCGGTTTCTGGCTCCTGCACCCCCCGGTTCGGCCAGTTGCGTACGCCGATTACGAGCGCTTCATGTTGCTCTCCAAAAAACAAAACGGCATCCCCGCCCAAAACCCCATCTAGGGCTTCGCCCAAAAGTTTCACCTTTTTCAGTTCACTGGCAGGGGCCAAACGATCAAAAACTGTCTGCACAACCGTCTCTTCTGTCACCTCTGCAAGTTCCGGCGCCCCTGACAAATCCACCATAAGAATCTTGAGAAGATAATGATCGATCAGATTTTTGTCCGTCAAGCCGTCCACATAGGCTAGCAAACACGGGATTTCTTTTTTTCCCCGCAAGACAAACTCACGAAATACAATGTCACTGCTCTTATCCAGCAAACTTTTGATCCGGCTGCCCGCCAAGGGTTGGGACCATTCCCGATCGCTTGGCATTGGGGGGGCTTTGCGGACGCTGCGTGCTTCGGGGCGAATGAGAAGCTCTTTGAACATTTTTAAATAACTACGCATCCTTTCCCCTCCTTATCTGGCTTAGTTTTCCTCCGAACCCCCTTCCCTTATACACCTTACAGACATATAAAGTTTTGGGGTATCCCCTGGCACCCCAAAACTTATGTTTTTTAATATACCAAAAAAGCACCCTCGAAGAGGGTGCTTTAGATCCCAAGAAACTGGAGGACCGATAAGGCCAAGACACCAGGCAAGCCCAAGAGGCCGACAAGGATGATGGTAAAAGCATTCATCGGAATCGCAAAACCGAGGAGGCTTAAGACCAAGTCAAAAATCCATAAACCAACGATTCCACCCAAGACATGAATGCTTAGCCGTAAAAAAAGCCCTGTCTTTTTTAAGGATGATCGTGCCACTAAGAACATTAAAACCATTAAGAGACCCAGAAAAATAAAGGTCATGGTCCATCCCTCCCTTGGTACATTGATATGCATCAAGTGGACAAGTAAGAACCACATTCAAATGTTTTCGCTGGTTCTCTCATTCTGACTCCTGTATCATGGGAAGCACGGGGAAGCACGGGGACGGTTCTTTTGCTTCCATCTGGCTCCTATTTCCTGTATGATTACAGCTGCCGTCGCCCTTCTAAGGCTCTGGCAATCGTCACTTCATCCGCATACTCCAGATCCCCTCCCACAGGCAAGCCATGAGCGATGCGGGTGACCATGATCCCCAAAGGCTTAAGCAGCTTGGCTAAATACAAGGAGGTTGCTTCTCCCTCAACCGTCGGATTCAGCGCCATAACTACTTCACGAACACCCTCAAGCCGTCGCAGAAGTTCTTGAACCTTTAACTGGTCCGGGCCAATTCCCTCCATCGGCGAAAGGCAGCCATGCAGGACATGGTATAATCCTTTGAACTCCCGCGTTTTTTCCAAGGCCGCGACATCGCGCGGCTGTTCCACCACACAGAGCAGGGACTGATCCCGGCTCGGATTCTCGCAAATCCCGCAGGGATCCACATCCGTAAAATTACAGCAGATGGAACACTGGCTTATCGTATCCTTGGCTTCACGAATGGCCTGAGCCAGGGACTCAGCGGCCTCTGGCTGCTGCAACAGATAGAAAGCCAAACGGCCCGCTGTTTTGGGCCCAATCCCCGGCAAGCGGGAAAGCGCAACGATTAAATCAGCAAGCGGTCGCGGATACTGCAGAAAATTCATAGATTATAAAAGTCCCGGGATTTTCAGCCCGCCCGTCAACTTTGCCATTTCCGAACTAGCCATTTCCTGGGCTTTTCGGAGTCCCTCGTTCACAGCAACTTTAACCATATCTTCGAGCATCTCCACATCCTCTGGATCCACCACTTCCGGCTTAATCGTCAACTGTTCGATTTCCAGCTTGCCGCTGACAACCACCGTGACAACTCCGCCACCGGCACTCGCCTCAACCGTACGTTTCTTTAACTCTTCTTGCGCCCGAGCCATGTCTTCCTGCAGCTTTTGCGCTTGCTTCAGCATTTGGCTCATATTTCCGCCACCACCCATACCTTTAAAACCCATTTTTCAACACGCTCCTATCTCCTGGATTAATCCTTGACAACCACCAAATCGGCTCCAAACATAGCAACGGCCTTTTGCACGATTTCTTCTTCACCCGGACTAGGATTGCCTTCCTGTAAATCCGCTTCCATTAAGGTTTTTAGCTTCAGCGGAACTTGAAAAACAGAGGCCAACGCGGCTTCAACGGTTCCCCGGTTTTCTACTTGTTCAACTTTGTCGCGATGAAAAGAATATCCCGCTTTGAAAACGAGTGTCAACACATCTCCTGCCAAAGCAAAAGGCCGTCCCTCCAGCAGAAAGGCATGGGTTGACCGTTTACGCTCGCGCACCATTTCTAAAACACGGGGCCAATTGGATTCGATATCCCCTAAGGCGAGAACAGCCGCCCCCGCTTTAGGATCCGTTATTGATTCCGATTCTATTTTT
>JAJZPA010000008.1 GCA_021811425.1 Bacillota bacterium
CAACATCAAGCAGCCTATATTGGCATGATCGGAAGTCGACGCAAGGTTCAGGCTCTCATGCAGGATTTACGGGAAGAAGGCTTTAGTAAGGAGAAGTTAGACTGCGTTTATGCACCCATTGGTCTGGATATCGGGGCGCAAACCCCTGAGGAGATCGCCGTAAGTATCATGGCTGAAATCATTAAGGTTCGGCATCGTGGCCGCAGTGGGGATATGAAGGCCAGTCAGGGGGATGGGAAAAGTGGACGATAAGGTGATTGAGGCTCTCGCAACCTTGGCTTCGGACGAGCAGGCGGCTGTGGCTACGATTGTAGCCACACGTGGGTCTACCCCCCGCAAGTCCGGAGCTCAGATTCTGTTTTTTCGAGACGGCAGGATTGTGGGGACGATCGGCGGGGGGTGCGGCGAAGCGGAGACTCGGCGGCACGCTCTGCACGCCATGGCAACGGGGGATCCCCTGTCCGTGCAGATTAACTTGACTCACGAGGCGGCTGAAGAGGATGGGATGGTTTGCGGAGGCACCATGGAAATCTTCATTCAACCCTTCAATTCGGGAAAAGGTATTTTAAACGATGGCGGAGATCACGGAGGGCATCGCGATGAGAAACAGACATGATGATCCGGTTGACCGGAGTGAAGCGGTTATTCTGGTTCGGGGGGCCGGAGAGCTGGCGTCGGGGGTGGGCTGGGTGCTGACGAAAGCGGGATTTAGAGTGCTTATGACCGAGACAGCGCATCCTCTGATGGTGCGTTGGCCTGTTTGCTTTGGCAGTGCTGTGTTAGAAGGCAGCTGGAAGGTAGAGGATGTCGTTGCGCGTCGGATTGAGGCTCCAGCGATGTCTGATCAGGTTTGGGAGGCCGGAGAGATCCCCGTCCTCGTCGATCCTGAATTGGTATACCTGGCAAAGATTAAACCGAGTGTATTAGTGGATGGGATCATGGCTAAACGTAATCTGGGTACCCAGCGCGAGATGGCTCCTTTGACCTTCGGTTTAGGGCCTGGTTTTACAGCAGGCGAAGATGTTGACGCCGTTGTAGAGACGAACCGTGGGCATCATTTAGCCCGTGTATACTACACCGGTGTGGCTGAACCGAATACGGGTACACCCGGAGTGATTGGAGGAAAGACCTGGGAACGGGTCGTCTATGCTCCCGCGACTGGGATTTTCCATGCTTCCCGTTCGATTGGAGAATTGGTAGGCACCGGGGATGTGTTAGGTGTGATCGATTCGGCTGCCGGGCAGACAAATGTGGTTGCACCCCTAGACGGCGTGTTGCGTGGATTGTTGCGAACAGGCACACCCATTGCGGAAAAGGTTAAAACGGGGGATGTTGATCCGCGTGCAGACAAGGAGTACTGTTGGACGATTTCCGAAAAAGCCCGTGCGATTGGGGCTGCTGTCCTTATGGCTATCATGGAAAGTAGGGTAATTAAGGGAAAGTAGGGGATAATCGATGCAAGGACAGACTCAGGCCAGGCCAACAGGAGCGCGTCATTCTCTTGCTGCTTACAATATGCGCGAATTTCTTGTGCTTATCCTCTTGCTGATAATGGTTGTCATTTTTGCCTTGTTATATGGGAAGTTTTCCTGGTGGCCGGTGCTCGGCCTGCAAATTATAACCGTTTCGGCAATTTTTATGGCATGGGAACGCTCGCGAAAATACAGCATGCAGGCGCTGCTGGCTTTTGCGGAGGAATTGGCTTTAGGTAATAATTTCGCGGAGGTTCCGGAAGTTCAGGCGACTTTCAAAGCGTTGGCACAAGAAATGGATGCGGTTCGCTTCAGTACACGTTCGTTTTTGGGTTCTACTGCCAAATTATCAATTTCGGTTCATCAGGGTATGGAGGAGATTGCACGAGCGATACAAGAAAATCAAGCCGGTTTGACTGAGATTACGGGCGCTTTTAGCGATATTGCACAACATAATCAAATTCAGGCGAATAAGGCTGAAACCTTAAATCATGCGGCCAATGGCTTGGCTGCAAAGGTCGAGGATGTGTCTTCTCACGTTTCCCAGTTGGCCCAGAAAACAGAGGAAACCAGCGCTTTGGCGCTTTCGGGGCTTGATGCTACGCAAAATGTCATTCGCTTGGTACAAAAGTCCGAACAAGAGTCTTCCAAGACTGAAGCTTCCATTACAAGCCTGGAAGTGCATTATCAGGGAATCCAGATGATGCTTGAATCCATTACCGGCATCGCTCAACAGACGAATCTCTTGGCACTCAATGCGGCGATAGAAGCCGCACGGGCCGGCGAGAGCGGATTGGGATTTGCTGTGGTAGCTGATGAAGTGAGGAAACTCGCAGAACGTTCCCGGCGCACCGTCCAGGAGATTCGTCAGACGCTGGCTTTGATTCAACAGGGTATTGGACAAGTCCATGAGGCCTCAAAACAAAGTGTGAGTGTGGCCTCAGAGAGCCAGGTGGCGGTTAAACAAGCGGCAGCGGCTTTGCAAATGGTGGCGCAGGCGGAACAGGATGTCGCCGAACGCTTAGAGCAGGTCAGAGAGGCAGCCATCATGATGCGTGGGGATACCGTTCATCTTACTGCGGATATCGGGGAAATGTCTGCCGCAGCACAGGCTACAGCGGCGAGTACGGAAGAGATTCTAGCGGGGCTGGAAGCTGAGGGTAACAGCATGAATTTCATGGCTGACACGAGCAGAAATCTGACGCAGTTAGCGGATGAGATGCAACAGTGGATTGCCGAAAAAGGGATGGAACGCACGATGGATCAGCGTTGTCGAGATTTGGTGCGCTATGATGCCGAAACCGATCTAACCGGCCTTGACTCGACACGCCTGGCAGAAGTGGCCCGACAATTTAAAGTCGACGAAATCTATGTGATGAATCCGCAGGGAGAATGCATGATGAGTACACGCCCTGCGTCCATCGGCCTGCAACTTTTTGACGTGGATCCTATGAATCGGCGGGTTGCGGAGGGACAACTTGAATTCACAGTGACCCCCATCATAAGACGGGTTGAAGATGGGGAACTGTTTAAATTTATGACCAGGCGCCGAGCACTGGGTAAAGGACTGATAGAAATTGCGTTTTCCGCTGCACGGATTTTAATGGTCGTTGAGAGTGAAGCTGCTTCTTAAAAGAAATATTTTTAAAAATCAGGAAAGCCAGAAGGATTTTTAATCTGGAAAGCGAATACTCAATCAATTGTATAGTATTCTCATATATACTTGGAGATTGGTCCGAGAGTTTCTACCGGATAACCGTAATTATCCGACTATGAGAGCGTGACAGTGATGTCGCTCTTGTAGTCTGTTATGGTTATCCGGTTTTGTTTTTCTGGCGCTGGCAGCGACGCAAGTTTTCTTATGCGCCGTGAAAGTTATACGTTCTGAATACCTAAAGAAAACTCGACGGGTGCTCATGATGCCGACGAAAGAAAAGGGGTGGAACGATGGATTATTTCCGACCGCGCAGTGTGGAAGAAGCAGTGACTCTGGGACAAAGTCCCGGAGCGGCCTTTTTAGGCGGGGGGACCGATCTGGTGCTGCAGATGAGGCAAGGAAAAGTGAGTCCGCAATGCCTTATTGATGTGCATAATCTGGCTGAGCTGAAGGAGATTCGACGCAACGGAGACGTTTTGGAGTTGGGAAGCATGGTCACTTTTAGCGAATTAAGTGACAGTAATTTGCTCCAAGACAGCGCGCGAGCGCTTTGGCTGGCGTGCCAGACCATGGGTTCGCCTGCGATCCGCAATCAGGCCACGATCGGCGGCAATTTGGGAAATGGCTCTCCGGCGGCAGATGCCATTCCCGCCTTACTGGCTCTGGATGCTGAAGTCTGTTTGCGTAGCCAAGTGGGGGAAGAAGTCGTTTCCCTGGCCGTGTTTTTGGAACGTTATCCCTTGCTAGCGCCAGGAACTTTAATTTGGAAGTTCTTAGTGCCCTTGCGAGGATGGCAGAGCGGCTTCGCCAAGTTGGGACGACGGAGGGCATTGGCCATTGCTCGACTCAGCGTCGCTGTGGCACTGAAAACTGAGGGAGAGACGGTGATGGATTTACGGGTAGCTTTCGGAGCGGTCGGTAAGCGGGCTTTCCTTAGTCCGGCCTTGGCTGCACGATTTAGCGGACGCGAACTCGACGTGCACTGGCGGACAGAGATGATCAGTGGATCACAGGAACTGGTGCGGGAAACTCTGAAAACGCGGGCTTCGGCACCTTATAAAGCGGTGGCTGTTGGGGGCGTTATGCATCAGGCATTGATGCTGTTGCAGGAGTGAGGGGGGAACAACGATGAATATTGAACTCCGGGTTAATGAACAGGATTTCCGGTTAGTGGTGGAACCGGATGAACGCTTGCTTGACGTTTTGCGCGAACGCTTGGGTCTGATCGGTACGAAGGAAGGCTGCGGCGAAGGGGAATGTGGCGCCTGTACGATCCTTATGGACGGTAAAGCTGTGAATTCCTGTTTGGTCTTGGCTGCGCAAGCCGTGGGACACGAACTGATGACGATTGAAGGCGTCGGGGATCGCTTACATCCCCATCCTTTACAAAAATCCTTTGTGGAGCTGGGAGCGGTTCAGTGTGGATTTTGCACGCCCGGCATGATCTTGTCGGCGAAAGCGTTACTGGATAGAAATTTGCAGCCATCGGAAGAGGAGATTAAGGAGGCCATGTCTGGGAATTTGTGCCGTTGTACAGGCTACGATAAAATCGTAAAAGCGGTGCAAAGAGCGGCTGAAGAGGTAGCGCGATGAGCGAAGCTGTGGTTGGAACTCGCATTGAACGGGAAGACGGCTGGGGCAAGGTTATGGGCGAAACACACTTTCCGGCGGATGTGAATCGTCCGGGAGAACTTTACGGCGCAGTCCTGCGCAGCCCCCATGCTCATGCCCATATCCGGAGTGTAAACGTTCGGGCAGCGGCGGCTTTGCCCGGTGTGGCAGGAGTTTTTACGGCTGAGAATGTCCCGCATAATGCCCATGGTGTACTATTTCGTGATCAGCAGGTACTCGTGTCTGAACGCGTACGCATGGTGGGGGATCCCATTGCAGCAGTAGTGGCTGAGACGGAGAAGGTTGCCCGGGATGCTATCGCACGGATTGAGGTGGACTATCAGATCCTGCCGGGATTGTTTGATCCGGAGGAAGCAATGAAGCCGGATGCCCCTGCATTGCATCCCGATAGCCATGGTTCCTCTAATATTCTTTATCATCTGCCGATTCGGCGTGGGGATGTGCAAGCGGGTTGGGCCAAGGCGGATGTTGTGGTGGAACAAGAATACCGCACCCAAATGCTCGATCATGCTTTTTTGCAGCCGGAAGCGGTAGTGGCTTATGTGGACGAGCGGGGACATCTGGTCGTGAAAGTTGCGACACAGTATGCTCATTATGATCGCGGAGAAATTGCCCATGCTTTAGGTTTGAAATATAGTCAAGTTCGGGTGAAGACGATGGCCGTCGGGGGTGCCTTCGGTGGACGTGAGGATATTTCCCTCCAAATCATCGCCGGCTTGATGGCCTGGAAAACCGGAAAACCTGTTAAAATGGAAAACACCCGTACGGAATCGTTCTTGTCTCACAGCAAACGCCATCCGATGCGCTTGTATTATAAAACGGGAGCGACCAGGGAAGGAAAGCTTGTCGCTCTGGAGGCCAAGATTATTGGTGATGCGGGAGCTTATTCTTCCTGGAGTCCCAATGTTCTGCGCAAGGCAGCCGTTCATGCGACGGGACCGTATGAAATTCCGAACGTTCAGATTGACAGCTATGCGGTTTTGACCAATAATCCGTATACCGGAGCGATGCGCGCCTTTGGTGCGGCTCAGCCGGTTTTGGCCTATGAAAGTCAAATGGATCTATTGGCGGAAGCACTTGGACTTTCTCCACTGGAAATGCGTCTGCGCAACATCTTTCAGGTCGGCAGCGTGACAGCGACGGGCCAGATGCTCACATCCAGTGTGGGTATGACAAAATGTCTGCAGGCATTGACACCCTATTTGGCCACGAAGGGGGATGCGTCATGAAGAAACGGGGGATTGGTCTCGGATGTGGCTGGTATGGAACCGGGTATGGGAATGGTTTCCCGGATGTTTCCAGTGCTTTTGTGGAAATTCATGATGACGGTTCGGCGACGGTCTCGACAGGTGCTGTTGATGTCGGACAGGGCAGCAGTACGGTTTTGGCGCAAATAGCAGCGGAAGAATTAGGGTTAGAGCCCCAGGATATTACCGTGATTACGGGGGATACAGATACGACTCCGGATTCCGGAACTTCAGCGGCCACCCGGCACACGTATAATACGGGAAACGCGGTGTTAAAGGCGGTCCGTGAAGCGAAAACACGTTTATTGGATTATGCGGCGCACGAGTTCTCCTGTACGTCAGCCCAAGGGATTGAACTTAAGGAAGGCGGGATTGGTGTGATCGGGGATCCATCCCGTCGCCAGCCTTTAGCGGATATGGTATTTCAAGCACGTCTCCACGGAGAACGCTTTATCAGTGCCGAAAGTTCAACAGCCCGCACGACTCCGGTTGATCGGGAGAACGGACAGGGGGCACCGTATTGGCCCTATGCCTTTGGCGCTCAGGTAGCGGAGGTCGAGGTGGACACGGAGACAGGCCTGGTTCAGGTCTTGCGTATCATTGCAGCTCACGATGTTGGGCGCGCGATCAATCCGACCCAAGTAGAGGGCCAGATCGCGGGGGCGGTTGCGCAAGGGGTAGGGTATGCTCTCATGGAGGAAGTTGAGCTTCATGAAGGAGTGATTAAGAATCCCGCTTTCTCGAGTTATTTGATTCCTACGGCCTTAGATGTGCCTAATATACAAACCATCATCGTAGAGGAGGAGGAGATCACCGGCCCTTACGGGGCCAAAGGGTTGGGAGAACCGGCGATGGTTCCAACTCTGGCCGCGGTGATCAATGCGGTTTACGATGCTGTAGGAGTGCGTATCACTTCTCTGCCGGCTACCCCGGAAAAAATTTTAGCTGCTTTGGCGGAGAAGGAACGAACATTTAGAGAAGGAGGGATGCGTCAGAGCATCGATAGTTAAACAATTGAAGAGTAAAGACAGCACAAGAACAGACTTCTGTAGGAATGAAGAAGTGACTGTGGGGAAAAAATTATTGGGAGGGCTGTGCATGTCAACTACGCACAATGAAAAGCCACAAGGAGCATTGGAACGTATCTTTCACTTGAGTGAGATGAATACCTCAATGCGGACAGAGTTATTAGCCGGAGTGACCACTTTTGTGACGATGGCCTATATCTTGTTTGTCAACCCGAGCATTTTGAAAGATGCCGGTATGCCGATTCAGGCTACGTTTGCAGCTACGGCGATTTCGGCAGCGATTGCCACCTTAATCATGGGATTCGTGGCGAATTATCCGATTGCGCTGGCTCCAGGAATGGGACTTAATGCCTTTTTCACCTATGCTGTGGTCATCGGTATGAAACTACCTTGGCAAACAGCCCTGGGAGCCGTGTTTATTTCTGGATTAGTCTTCTTTCTACTCACGGTGACTAAAGTTCGGGAATGGATCATCGAAGGCGTGCCCCAGGTGCTGCGCTTATCTATCGGAGTCGGAATTGGCTTGTTTATCGCCTTTATCGGCTTGAAAGATGCTGGGATTGTCATTGCCGATAAGGCCACGTTTGTGACGCTGGGCGATATGAAATCTCCTCATGTGCTGCTTGCGGTCTTTGGCTTCATCGTAACGGGTTGGATGATGGCCAAACGGGTCAAGGGCGGCTTGCTCATCGGGATCCTGTTAACCACTGTAGTGGGTATGATTACGGGAATCTATCCCCCCCCGACCAGCATCGGTAATATCATCGCTCCGGTGAATCCTTTCAAGGAAGTCGCTCCGGTTTTTGGACAACTCGATATTATGGGAGTTTTCAACTACGGTCTAATTTCCATTTTGTTTGCCTTTACCTTTGTCGACCTCTTCGACAATATTGGCACCTTGCTGGGAGTAACCCGTAAAGCGGGCTTGCTGGATAAAGACGGGAATTTGCCACGCGCAGGGCGGGCGTTAATGGCGGATTCCATTGGTACCATGGTTGGCTCAGTGATGGGAACCCCGACGGTGACCAGCTATATCGAGAGTGCCGCCGGTGTGGCCGAAGGCGGGAAAACGGGCTTGACGGCTGTGACCGTAGCGGTATTGTTTGCCGTCTCCATCATCTTTGCCCCTCTGGTCGGATTAATTCCGGCAGAAGCGACGGCCCCGGTGTTGATCTTGGTCGGCACTTTGATGATGAGCGAAGTCGTGCAAATTCGCTTTGACGACTTTACGGAAGCGATTCCGGCATTTATGACGATCATCATGATGCCGTTGACTTTCTCGATTGCTCAAGGTTTAGCTTTTGGTTTCATGTCTTACACGATTATCAAACTCGTTACAGGCCGTTTCAAAGAAAACAATGCGGTAACCTATACCATGACGGCCTTGTTTATTGTGCATTTTGTGATTAGCTAGAGGATTTGTTTTTTATAAATTTGGAATACGGAAGGATACCAGGCAGAATCGTGGACGGGGATCCCTCCGTATTCCCTATCACATGTGGGTTTTGTTGATCTAAGCAGAAAGAATTACTTTCACGGGCAATAAGAAAAACCTCGCCAGTTGAATCTTCTTTATAACAGTGTCTTGGCTTGAAAAGGTCCTGTTAATTTAGTTTCGGCTCAAGTAGGCAGGGCTTTTTCAAGGAGACATTGGATCCCTTGGAATATTGATAATCCGAGTTTACTGAGAAAAGGTGGAAAAGAAGATGCGAGTACGCTTTATAAATGCCAAGATCGTGACGATGAATGCGCAGCGTGAGGTTATCACTGGGGACTTGCTGGTTGACGGTGATCGCATTGCCCAAGTGGGGGGCACGGTTGACGTGTCTGTGGATAAGGTGGTGGATGTTCGAGGGGATTTACTGATTCCAGGTTTAATTCAACCGCATATTCACTTGTGTCAAACCCTGTTTCGGGGTCAGGCCGATGATTTGGAATTGCTCGATTGGCTTAAGTTAAAGATCTGGCCGCTGGAGGGGGGCCATGATGCCGAATCCCTGTATGACTCAGCGCTCCTGGGGATCGGAGAACTATTTTTGGGGGGGACCACGACCATCGTCGATATGGAGACGGTACATCACACAGAACATGCCTTTCAGGCCATCTTAGACAGTGGGTTGCGTGCACTTTCGGGAAAGTGCATGATGGATGATGCCAGTGGCGATGTTCCTGGAAGTTTACAGGAAACAACGGAAGATTCTCTGCAGGAAAGTGTGGACCTTTTTGAGAAATATCATGGACAAGGTAACGGTCGTCTGGAAGTGGCGTTTACCCCTCGTTTTGTTATTTCCTGTACGGATCCACTTCTCAAGGAAGTGGCCCGCCTGGCTGAGGCGAAGAAAGCCTTTGTGCACACCCATGCTTCAGAAAATCGCGGCGAGATTCAAGTTGTGGAAAGTACACGGGGGCGACGCAACGTGGTTTTCCTGGACGAAATCGGGCTCACGGGTTCTCGGCTGCTTTTAGCGCATTGTATCTGGTTGGATGAAGAGGAAAAGAAGATTTTGGTAGAGAGTCAAACCCGGGTGGTACATTGCCCGTCATCCAATCTAAAGTTAGCTTCCGGTCTGGCCCCTATTCCAGAACTTCTTGCCCGCGGAGCACAGGTTTCCTTGGCCGCAGACGGGGCCCCTTGCAACAATAATCTGGATGCGTTCGTTGAAATGCGCCATGCGGCTTTGATTCAGAAACCCTTGCTCGGTCCGACCGTGATGCCGGCTCAACAAGTTTTTGAGATGGCAACGCTTTCCGGGGCTAAAGCCATTTTGCATGAACATGACTTGGGCAGTCTTGAGGTGGGGAAAAAAGCGGATTTAGCGATTGTCAGCTTGGGCGGGTTGCATACTTGGCCGAATGAACATGTTGATGTCTATGCGCAACTTGTATATCAGGCCCATTCATCTGACGTACGCCTAACGATGGTTGATGGACAGATCGTCATGCAAGACAGACAACTGTTGACGATTGACGTGCCAACCTTGAAAAAGAGTTCGACCCGGAGTCTGCACAGGGTATTGCAGAGGGTCGGTTTAGCATAGTTAAGGTGAGACTTCAGGCTTTACTGAATCTCCCCAAGGTTAAGCTTTTCAGTCATGGATAGATTAGGATTAAGGAGACCCGCATGAGAGATTGGAAACAACAGATGGATAAGGCTCGGGGTTTAGCCAGTATTGATTTGGTACTGCGACGCGCGAGGCTTGTCAATGTCTTTTCGGGCGAAGTTCATATGACGGACATCGGGATTGATCAGGGTGTTTTTGTAGGTCTTGGAGTTTTTCCAGAGGCGAAACAGACGCTTGATTTAGACGGCAAACTTGTGGTGCCAGGACTGATCGATGGGCATGTCCACATTGAAAGCTCGCTGCTCTGCCCGGAGGAGTTTTGCTCGTTGCTGCTTTCCCATGGGGTGACGACGGCTGTCGTGGATCCTCATGAAATCGCCAATGTGATGGGAAGCCAAGGGATTCGTTATATCTTATCAGCTGTTAGAAATCTACCTTTCAACGCCTTTGTCACACTCCCTTCCTGTGTGCCGGCCACCGACATGGAAACATCCGGAGCCAGGTTGGACGCTCATGAATTGCGGGAGTTTCTAGACAATTCGCAAGTCATCGGACTGGGAGAAGTCATGGATTATCGGGGTGTGCTGGAAGGCAAGCCTGATATGGTGGAAAAGCTTCGGTTGCCTGTAAAGTTTAAGGACGGCCATGCTCCCGGTATGTCCCCTCAAGACCTCAATGCTTACTTTCTCGCAGGTATGCACACGGATCATGAATCTTCTACGCCAGAAGAAGCCTGGGAGCGCATGCGCCGGGGTTTTCACGTCATGCTCAGGGAAGGCAGTGCTGCGAAGAATTTATTGGGCCTGTTGCCTGCTGTGACACCCGAGAATGCAGGTCAGTGTTTATTCGTGACCGATGATCGACATCCGGGAGACCTGATCCACGAAGGGAGCATTGATCATTTGGTCAGGATGGCTATCCGGGCCGGTCAACCCCCGCTGCGGGTGATTCAAATGGCAACGCTGAATGCGGCACGGGCCTTGGGTCTGTCCAAGTTGGGGGCGGTGGCGCCAGGGTATCAGGCGGATTTTGTCGTGCTGAATGACTTAGAGAATTTCACGATCCGTGAAGTATATTGGCACGGTCGTCTCATGAGTACGAACGGTTCACGACCCCGTTTTCCCCGACATAGCACCACAGGTTTAACTGAGAGCGTGCATCTGGGAGGCTGGCACAGGGATAAGCTCAACGTCTCAGGGGTATCGCTAACGTCAGCGTTCCAGTTACAAGATGATCAAGAAGACACAAAGGTGCGAGTCAGGGTCATCGGAGTCCGGGGACACAGTTTATTGACAGCGTCCCGGGAACGTTTGCTTCTATGTGTAGACGGACTGATTCAAGCGGATCCTGAACAGGGTCTTGCCAAAATCGCGGTTTTGGAACGGCATCATGAATCGGGACGGGTGGGAGTGGGCTTTGTGGAAGGCCTGGGCCTCAGCAAGGGTGCCATCGCCTCAACGGTCGCCCATGATTCCCATAACCTGGTCGTGGTGGGAATGACCGATGAGGAGATGGATTTGGCCGTTCGTACTTGCGCGGACATGGGCGGCGGGCTTTGCCTTGTTCAGGGCAAAGAAGTATTAGGTAAGCTGCCGCTGCCAATCGCAGGGCTGATGACAGATAAGGAACCGGAGGAAGTCGCACAACTTCTTAAACGGATGAAACGCTGCGCACGTCATTTGGGCATGATTTCCGATGTGGACCCGTTCATGACATTGGCTTTTCTTTCCCTGCCGGTGATCCCGGAACTGAAGTTGACCGATTGTGGTTTGGTGGACGTAAATCAAGGAGCCTTTGTGAATCTTGTGTTGTGAAAGCTGCCATGAGTGTGGTGGGGTCAATAACTTCCCGAACAATAGTTATCAGGATTAAATGAGTTAATGGCAAGTTTATGGTAGAATATGATCTAATGAATTGGCGACATTTGTCAATGGTTAAGAAAATGTGAGGAGGCAATCTGATGGAGTATGTCGTGGAGATGCTCAACATTCGCAAAGAGTTTCCTGGCATCATAGCCAACGACAATATCAGCCTGGAATTAAAAAAAGGCGAAATCCATGCTTTGATGGGTGAAAATGGTGCTGGAAAATCAACGCTGATGAGTATTCTTTTTGGCCTCTACCAGCCGGACAACGGTTCTATTCGCATTAAGGGCAAAGAAGTACGCATTTCCAATCCGAATGTTGCCAATGACTTGGGTATTGGCATGGTTCATCAACACTTTAAGTTGGTCCACAATTTTACAATCACGGAAAATATCATTCTGGGAATCGAGCCTAAAAAAGGGTTAACGCTGGATTTAAAATCGGCAGCCGAACGAATTCGGCTTTTATCTGAACAATATGGTCTTAATGTGGATCCCTATGAAAAAATCGAAAACGTTTCGGTTGGAATGCAGCAACGTGTTGAAATTATTAAAATGCTCTATCGCAATGCCGAAGTCTTAATTTTCGATGAACCCACTGCGGTACTGACTCCCCATGAGATTCTTGATTTGATGAAAATCATGAAAAACCTGGTCGCAGAAGGCAAGTCGATCATTCTGATCACGCATAAATTGAAGGAAATTAAGGCGGTGGCCGACCGCTGTACCGTCATCCGGAGAGGCAAGCTTGTAGGCACGGTGGATGTTGCGGCAACAAGTGAGGCTCGAATGGCAGAAATGATGGTTGGCCGTCAGGTTTCCTTTCAAGTGGACAAGTCTGAAAGCAAACCCGGAGAGATTATCCTGCAGGTGGAAAATCTCTCCGTCCTCAATCATCGGAAGGTTTTAGGATTAAAAGGTTGCTCTCTCGATGTGCGCTCAGGCGAGATCCTAGGTATTGCAGGTGTCGAAGGCAATGGCCAGACTGAGCTTGTTGAGGCGATCACAGGGCTTACGCGTATTGAGTCTGGGAAGGTATTGTTAAAAGAACAGGATATCACCCATCTACTGATCCGCGAGCGCATAGAGGCAGGGATAGCCCATATTCCGGAGGATCGTCAAAAGAGAGGGCTGGTTTTGGATTATACCATCGAAGAAAATATGGTTTTGGAAGTTTATGATCGTGTTCCGTTTTCAAATAAAGGCTTGTTGGATCGAGATGCCATTCGGAATTATACGGATAAGATTATGAAGAATTTTGATGTGCGAGCAGGGGAAGGGGCAGAATCGTTTGCCCGGACGTTGTCTGGGGGCAACCAGCAAAAAGCGATTGTCGGGCGGGAGGTTGAATTGAATCCGGAACTTCTCATTGCTGTGCAGCCGACACGTGGCTTAGATGTGGGTTCCATCGAATATATTCACAAACGACTCGTTGAACAAAGAGATAAGGGTAAAGCTGTTCTGCTGGTCTCTTTAGAGCTGGACGAAATTCTCAATGTTTCGGATCGGATTGCCATTGTCAGTAATGGAGAGTTGATTGGGATTGTTAACGCTGCCGAGACCAACGAAAATGAGGTAGGTCTAATGATGGCCGGAGTCAGAAAGGGTGAAAGTAATTGAAGCTACAATTCAAGAAAGGCTCCGCAAAAAGTGCAGTCGTTGCTTTTCTGGCGGTTATTTTTGGGCTTTTGGCCGGTGCACTGTTAATCGCAGTGACGGGTAGTGATCCTTTTACTGGTTATGCCTATCTGTTTAAAGGTGGCTTGATGAGTACAGAACGCATTGGGGATACGTTGGCTACTTCTACGCCTCTGATCTTATCGGGATTATCGGTAGCGTTTGCCTTTAAAACGGGTCTTTTCAATATTGGTGCTTCAGGGCAGATGTTGATGGGTGGGTTTTGTGCCACGGCGGTTGGTTTGACACTTCCCTTACCGTTCATCATTCTATTGCCACTTGAGATTTTGGCTGCAATCATGGGTGGGGCTATCTGGGCGGTTGTTCCGGGGTTTATGAAGGCACGGTTTAATGTTCATGAAGTGGTTTCCACGATCATGATGAATTGGATTAGCTATTGGATCATCTATTATGCTGTACCGGCTTATTTTAAGGGGCAGTTTCTGGAAACGGAATCGCGAGCTATCCCTGATGCAGCCTCGATGAAAGTGAATTGGCTGACACATCTTTTTGATGGTTCCTTTGTTAACTTAGGGCTGTTCTTGGCGATTGCAGCGGTCATGATCATAGCGTTTATTTTGAATCGGACCGTTATGGGATATGAACTCAAAGCGGTTGGCTATAACCGCTTTGCGGCGGAGTATGCAGGAATCAATGTCAATCGGAATATCGTTTTGTCGATGATGATTGCCGGGGCCTTGGCTGGCTTAGGCGGAGCAACGATGTATATTGGCAATGCCAGCAATATTCAAATAGGAATTCTGCCATCTCAGGGATTTGACGGCATCGCGGTTGCCTTGTTGGGGGCGAATTCCCCTCTGGGTTCTATGTTCGCAGCTTTATTTTTTGGACTGCTCTATTCCGGAAAGGGATTTATGAATGCCATGATTCAAATTCCGCCTGAAATTGCGGATACGATTATTGCGACCATTATTTACTTTGCGGCAACCAGTGTGTTAATCGAGAGACTCGTCAACATGTTGAGATTCAGAAAGAGAGGTCAATAACGATGTGGACGATATTGGTACAGATCTTTCCGTATGCGATTGCCTTTACGATTCCGTTACTGATCACGGCATTGGGAGGACTTTTTTCAGAACGCAGCGGTGTTGTAAATATCGGGCTGGAAGGGCTTATGGTCGTGGGCTCTTTCGGCGGAGCACTCGCCATTGCTAAGTTACAGCCCGTGTTTCCGAATGGGGCTGTCTGGATTGGGATCGTGGTGGCCATGCTCACTGGGATAGTATTTTCACTCTTACACGCTTTTGCCAGCATTAATTTAAATGCCAATCAGGTCATTAGCGGAACGGCGATTAACATGCTTGCCGGTGCGCTGACTGTATTCTTGGCCAGGAATATCACTGGAAGCGGCAATATCCGCATTGGTAGCGGTCTGCCACGGATAGATATACCGATCCTCTCGTCTATACCCATCGTGGGCAAGCTTTTCTTTACTCAAACCTATGCCTCGACTTGGCTTGTGCTTGTCATATTGGCTATAAGTTGGTATGTTCTTTACAAAACGGCTTTTGGGCTTAGGTTACGGGCTTGCGGGGAACATCCGCATGCTGCGGATTCAGCGGGAGTTAATGTTTTTTGGGTTCGCTATATTGCAGTAATGCTATCGGGAGCCTTTGCCGGATTAGGCGGGGTTGTTATCTTAATTACCTATTCCGGAGAGTTTACGGGCAGTGTGTCAGGACTAGGGTTTCTTGCTTTAGCAGCTTTGATTTTTGGACAATGGAAGCCCTTAGGGATCTTGGGAGCCACCTTTTTCTTTGGCTTTGCCAGCACGATTGCCAATGTGTCTCAGGTTATGCCGGCTCTCGCCTCCATACCCAGCGTTATTCTCAAAGTGTTTCCCTATGTTGTCACCCTTATTGCTTTGATTGTTTTTTCAAAATCATCTCAAGCACCGAGAGCGGCTGGAGAACCTTTTGAGCATGGAAAACGATAACCTGTTCTATACCATATATCACCAATAATCCAATCCCATTTGACCAGTGATGGTTCAAATGATAACATAAACACACGAATGTAAAGTTTAAGTTAAGAAACTAAGGAGGTCTATTGATGTTTAAGAAGGTTTCTGCTGTTTTGCTTGCGACCATGATGACAGTCACGCTGTTAGCCGGTTGTGGAAGCACTCCTAGCCCTGCGGGTTCAGGTGGTACGGCTGCTACTGCAGCTAAATTTAAGGTGGGAATGGTGACCGACTCCGGAACCATTGATGACAAATCGTTCAATCAGGGCACCTGGGAAGGGGTTCAAAAGGCTGGAAAAGAGTTCGGTCTGGAAACGAAATACTTAAAGCCAACTGGAACCACGGAAGCCGATTACCTCAAGGAAATCGGAAATCTTTATGATGCAGGCTATAAATTTATTGTTACCCCTGGGTTTAAGTTTTCAACAACTATTTTTCAAGCTCAGGACAAATATCAGGATGGTAAATTTGTAATTATCGATGCGAGCCCTGCAGGAAAAGATGGTAAAGAAAGTATTAAACCGAATACCGTGGCGATTTTCTTTGCTGAACAAGAATCCGGATTTGTAGCCGGTGTGGCCACAGCCCTTCAATTAAAAGAAGGTGATGTCGGTTTCATCGGTGGTATGGAAATCCCACCGGTACAACATTATAACTGGGGCTTCCAACAAGGCATTAAATATGCGAATGACAATTTCAGTACCAAAATCAATATTAAACCTGAAAACGTTGTTTACCAGGGAACCTTTTCGGATGTCGCTGCAGGACAACAATTAGCAGCCCATATGTTTGATAGTGGCGTGAAAGCCGTATTTGCAGCGGCTGGTGGCGTCGGAGTGGGAGCTATCAATGAAGCGAAAGCTCGTGCCAAAGCCGGTAAACAAGCTTGGATCGTCGGTGTAGACGTTGACCAATTCAAGGATGGTATTTACGATGGGAGTAAATCAATTATTTTGACTTCCGCGATGAAGAAGATTGACATCGCTGCTTATGATATGATTAAAGCAGAAAAAGACGGAAAGTTCCCCGGCGGAAAATCAATGATCTTTAATTCCAAAAACAATGGTATCGGTATTCCTGATAAGAACCCCAATTTGAGCGCTGATGTCACGACGAAAGTGGCTGATGTATTCAAGAAGATTCAATCGGGTGACATTAAAGTTTCACCTGACAAGGGAAGTCTGATTAAATAAGCGAATCGACAATGATATGTTGTAATTTAACCACCGAAAGGAGACGGGTTTCCGTCTCCTTTTTTGTACCAATCAGAATGTATAACTTTCGGGTGGCATAAGTGCAACTTGGCGGCCGCCGTCGCCAAAGGCTTGGCGCCAGCCAAGTTTTCTTTATGGTGCGCCACCTTACCTTAAGCGATCTGTAAAATAGAACGGTTTCAATAAAATCCCATCCCGTTTGAACTGGATGAGTGGTCTAAGACACCATGAGCGTCAGGAATGGGCCATAAACAGTTTGCCAAAGTGGTTGAGGGATTGTAAGATGAGGATGAGTTTTGCCGGAGATTTTAACGAAGGGGTAGGAAGATGAAGGAGTATGGAGCAGTGGCTGAACCATTTAAAGAGCTGAGCCTCAGGGTTACCAGCCTGACGGTCTATGGTAATGTAAGGAACGATGAGGTCGTTTCGGCTCTGCAGGAACTACTGGAAGCGATCGGGAAGACTGAGTTTGAGGTGCTTTACAAATGTTATCACCGCTTTTGCAGCTTGGCGGTTACGCACAATTGGCCGGAGTACTTCGCACGTCTGATTCTAGAAGATGAAAATCCGTTTAGTAGGAGAGCGGCTCAAAGGGGACGGGAGGGCTTAAACCCCTCTTTGTGGGCTTTGACGGTTCGCGATTTAGAGGTGTGTCGAGCGCTTGGAGCGGTAAGTTCAGGTGAGATCAAAGCGGTCGCAACCAGGCTTTTTGCTTCAGAAGTGGGTCAGAGCTCACTAGCTCCGGAATATTGGCCAGAATGGGAACGGGCCGGGGGAGATGAAGAGGATCTATCCCAGAAAGGGAAGCATTTCTGGCATAAAGATGTCTATCAAAAGGCCTTACACTACGCGATCGGCAAGGGTACAGCAGAAGAAAGGGGGGCTGTCCTTGCAGACTACCATCATCTTTTGGGGTATGGGGTGCTCGGGCCGTATGTCGCGTTCCGCTGGCGGGGTGAGGTGGAATATTTGGAGGGAATTGCCGAGCCGGATCCGGTACAGCGGGAGCAACTGATCGGGCTTGACCGCGAGCTTGCACTCATTGCCGAAAATACGAAATATTTTCTTGCCGGCCATGCTGCCAACAACATGATCTTATATGGCAATCGGGGAACCGGAAAATCCTCAGCCGTCAAATCCTTGCTCGAAAGCTATGGCGATCAGGGACTGCGCCTTGTTGAACTGGCCAAGGGAGATTTGGGTGATTTTCCTAAAGTGGTTCGGATACTCTCCGGACGCCCGCAAAAGTTTATCATTTTCGTGGATGATCTCTCCTTTGATGATACCGAACCTGAGTATAAAGCTCTGAAGACGGTGTTAGAGGGAGGCTTGGAAGCCAAACCGGGTAATGTCTTGATTTATGCGACGTCAAACCGCCGCCACCTGATTCGGGAGAATTTCTCCGACCGACAGGGGGATGAGATCCACGTGCGAGACACCGTAGAAGAAAAACTCTCCCTGGCGGATCGTTTTGGGATTACAGTGACCTTCCCCTCGCCTGACCAAGAGGGCTATCTCGGCATCGTGCAGGGACTCGCGGATCAGAGAGGGCTTACGGTCGCTCCAGATGAACTTCGGCGTTTGGCCTTGCGCTGGGAAATGATGCACAATGGGCGCTCGGGACGGACGGCCCGGCAATTCATCGATTATCTGGAGGCTTGCTTGGCTAGTCCAGACTGCCAGCAGGGGTAACCCACGGAAAGGTAAGGGCGCTTCTGAACGCCAAAAAGACTTTGCGGTTTGTTTAGGAGAAAATTTGAGGGAATAAGCATAAATGGGTTAAAGCTAGCCATACTACATATTGGCTTCAGGTGGAGATGCTGTTCCACTGGTAGAGGTAGGCGTCTCGAACGAGGATGAAAAAAGCTGATCGAGGTGAGGTATGTATGGCATTGATTCCTTATGATCCATTCCGTATGCTAGAACCGGTGTGGAATGAGATGGATCGGTTTTGGCGCAATAAACGGGAGGATTGGTCTGAATGGCTTTATCGAGTTGACGTCGAGGAAACGAAGGATAAGGTCATCGTGACCGCTGAAATTCCGGGGATTGAGCAGCAAGAAGATCTTCATATCGAGCTTAATGAGGATGTCTTGACTATCCGGGGAGAGGTCAAAAAAGGTGTGATCACGGACGAAGGGCGAATTTCCCGACATGCAGAGCGCTATTACGGGCAGTTTGCCCGGACGGTTTCCCTACCAGCCCGGGTCAAAACGGACGGAGCCCATGCGAGTTATAAAAACGGGTTACTCGAACTGTCCTTTTTAAAGGACAACCACCCGGCCGCCCGAACGATTGAAGTAGATTTTCATTAAGTGTCGGTGCGAGGTTTGACAAAAGGCAGCTGCAGCTGCCTTTTGTTTTGGCCCAAACCCCAGTTTAAAGGTGGCAAGGAAGAGGTTCAAGGTATTCTAAAGCGAGCGGAACAGGCATAAGAAGGTAATGCAACCGCAGCAAAAGGCATTGCGAATGTGAGGAGGATCGAGTGTGCAAGCAGCGTTACCGATTACTCAGCCTTTACGGCTCCCAACGTATAGCGTCGCGGCTATCGTTCTGACGAGCTTGATGGTCGTCCCGGCACCTGGAAATTCAGCTTTGCCAGCGGAGGTGTTGGTTTCTGAACCCATTCGCGTAGAGTCAATGGAAGAGGGGGAGGGATGGCCTTTAGCTGAGGCGAAGGAACGGTCTGCAACAGAAGTGGCTAAAGCAGAGTTTTTGGCGAAATCAGAGAGGGGGTCACCCCAGTTGACGCGGGGTGAGCCAGTCGTAGAAGGAAAAACGAACAGCCAAACGGATTTGCCTGAAGACTCGAAGATCAGTGCTACAACGATGGTGGCTGATAGTGTGAAGGCGAAAGCGAATGCGAATATAGCTGCGCAAAAAGAGGCGCGTGCCCTGATCGTTCAGCACGCGCTTAGTTGGCGAGGAGTCCCTTATGCTTGGGGGGGAGAAAGCCGGGCAGGTATTGATTGTTCGGCATTGGTGCAAACGGTTTACCGAAAAGCGGGGGTGGAGATGCCCCGAACCTCTTATGAGCAGTTTCGCATGGGAGTGGGCTTGCCTAAGAATCAGCTTTTACCGGGAGATTTGGTGTTCTTCAGTACCAATGGCCCCGGGGCAAGTCATGTGGGTATTTATTTAGGGGAGCAGAAGTTTATCTCGGCAACGAGTCACAGGGTTGAAATCCAATCCTTAGACACTCTTTACTGGAAAAGAGCTTACCGGGGAAGCCGACGGACTATCTGAGTCCTAGCTCTTCATGTTTCGCTCCGCCATTTGGATGGCTGTCTTTACCATATTTCCGCAGTCCCGTGAGGACACGCCTCCAAACCCTTCTTGGTGCAGGGTGTTGGCGAATCCGAGTTGTTGGGCGATTTGTTCCTTAAGGGTCTCAGACATAACGCTTTTACGACGTCTTGACATATCTTTTCCTCCTTCCAACGTTGACTCGAATTCAGATAGGTGCATTTATAGTTTGACTCGGCAGAAAAGGAATATGTGGGAATCGGAAAAAAACAAATTACCGATTCAGGAATCCCTTTCCTATTTTTGCAGGATAGATCTCGCGAGTCTTTTTGTTTTCTCGTGTCATAGTACAAAAAATGTTGTTTGCAATGTGTATTGACGTTTGGCGAGATTGCCTTTATAATAAGGGGTAAGTTGAATAGGTGAATGCGTTGATGGGAAAGTCAAGTGTAGAGGTTCTTAGAGAGCTGGCGGTTGGTGCAAGCTAGTGAATCCAGCACGAGATTCCGTCCCGGAGCAGCTGATGAGGAATTGGCCGGGTTCGCCCGATATAGCGATCAGAGTTGGCCTTAACGGCAACATGGGTGGCAACGCGGGAGTACCTCTCGTCCCTTTCGGGATGAGAGGTTTTATGTTTTGCGTTGGGAATTCCTACCTAGTTTACCGAGCGGGCTGTGATTGGGTGGCACCGCGGATGAAAAAAACCGCCCCATAGTTGGGGTGGATTTTTTTTGCCCAAAACAGGATCGCAGTGTACGCCATGACGGGTTGGCGTTGACAAAAGCTTTGGATTAAAAGGAGGAGATTTTCATGTTGTTAAAACCCTATCTTATGGTTCCGGGGCCGACGGCTGTGCCGGAGCGGATCCTTCAGGCTATGCATCGCCCGATGATCAATCACCGGGGCCCGCAGTATGAGGAGATGTTTAGACGGATTTCGGAAGGCTTAAAGCGGGTGTTTAAAACCCAATCCGATGTTCTGACGTTCCCGGCGGCTGGAACAGGGGCATTGGAGGCCGCTATCGTTAATACGTTGTCGCCCGGAGATTTGGTGCTCTCGGTCAGTACAGGGGTGTTTGGGGATCGTTTTGCCGAGATTGCCGGACGCTTTGGGGCTCAGGTGGAAAAGCTGGAGTTTCCTTGGGGAGAGGGAGCACAACCCGAGGCACTGGCCGAAAGACTGGCCCGCGATAGCGAGCGAGCGATCAAAGCGATTTTACTGACTCATAATGAAACATCAACTGGGGTGACCAATAATATTCAGGCCTTGGCCAAGGCCAAAGGAGATCATCCCGCTCTTATCCTTGTCGATGCGGTGAGTGCCCTGGCGGCTATAAATTTGGAGATGGATGCTTGGGGGCTCGATGTGGTGGTGACCGGTGCCCAGAAGGCTTTGATGCTCCCTCCAGGGCTAGGGTTCGTCGCCATGAACGAACGGGCTTGGGAAGCCCACAGCCGGGCGAAAATGCCGAAGTTTTACTGGGATGCCCAAGCGGTCAAGAAATCCCTGGGCAAAGGACAGAATCCCTATACCCCTCCGGTGAGCCTCATTTTTGGCCTGGATGAAGCCTTAAAGATGATTGATGAAGAAGGGCTGGAGAACGTATTTGCCCGGCACTGTTTACTACGGGATGCGCTGCGGGTCGGGCTGAAGGCCCAGGGGCTTAAGCTTCTGGCGGGCGATGAGGATGCTTCCCCGGCAGTGACGGCGGTACTCGTCCCGGAAGGGATGGAGGGAAAAGCCATCCAAAAGATGATGCGGGAAACCTACGGCATTACTCTCGCGGGAGGTCAGAAGAAATTGGAGAATAAGATAATACGTATCGGTCATGTGGGGTATGTGGCGGCAACCGATATTCTAGTCACGCTTTCTGTATTGGATATGGCTTTAACGAAGCTGGGCCTTTCGATTAAGCTTGGGGCCTCAGTAAAAGCAGCACAAGAAATGTTAATGGAGGGATAAACGATGCGCATTTTAGTAACCGATAAAGTTTCCGAACATGGAGTCGAGATTCTAAGAGCGGAACATGATGTCGATGTCAAAAATAATCTAACCTCTGAGGAACTTTTAAATATCATTGCAGCGTATGACGCTTTAGTCGTGCGCAGCGAGACCAAGGTAACCAAGGGTGTGCTGGAAATAGCCGTAAATTTGAAGGTTGTGGGGCGGGCCGGGGTTGGAGTCGATAATATCGATGTTCCTGCGGCCACGAAGAAAGGCGTAATTGTCCTCAATGCCCCGGATGGGAACACGGTGGCAGCTACGGAACATACCGTGGCTCTGATGCTGGCTTTGGCTCGCAACATTCCTCAGGCCTACCGTTCGCTGAAAGAAGGAAAATGGGAACGGAGCAAGTTTGTAGGCGTTGAGATGAGAGGAAAGACTTTAGGTGTCATTGGTCTGGGCCGCATCGGAACAGGGGTTGCTAAGCGGGCGTTGGCCTTCGAGATGAATATTTTGGCCTATGACCCTTATTTGAGCGATGAGCGGGCCAAGGATCTAGGAGTGGAATTAGCTGATCTGGATGAGATCTATCGGCGTGCGGACTTTTTGACCCTCCACCTCCCCTTGACAGCAGAGACTAAGTATCTTGTCAATCGCGAAGCCTTTGCCAAGATGAAAAAGGGAATCAGGATTGTCCAATGCGCCCGCGGCGGGATCATTGAAGAACAAGCCTTGATCGAAGCCCTGCACGAAGGAATTGTCGCTGGGGCTGCGATCGATGTGTTTGAGAAAGAGCCTGTCGACCCGGAGAACCCACTTTTCACCATGGAGCAAGTGATTTTCACCCCGCACTTGGGTGCATCCACGAAAGAAGCCCAGGTGGGTGTGGCGGTGGATGTGGCTGAAGGTGTCCTCACGGCTCTCCGGGGGGAACCTGTTTCGACGGCCGTGAATTTGGCTCCGATTTCTCCGCAAGTGCTCAAATTCATTCGACCGTACCTCGATTTGGTTAAGAAAATGGGAAATTTGGCCGTGCATTTGGCCGAAGGCCGGATTCATACCATCGAAGCGCTTTACAATGGGGATATCGGGGAAGTGGATACGAAAATGCTTACTTTGGCAGCGCTGACCGGGGTACTCAACCCGATCCTGCAAGAGGATGTGAACATCGTTAATGCGCAGACGCTGGCCAAGGCGCGTGGGGTGAAGGTCAGAGAGATCAAGAGCCAAGAGACGGAGAACTTTGCCAATGAAATTACCCTGCGAGTGGTGACGGACAAACGTGAACATCGGGTCACAGGGGCTTTGTTTGGCAGGGCGGAAGGGCGGATCGTGATGATCGACGGCCATCGGGTGGATGTTGAGCCACAGGGCTGGCTATTAATCGCCCCACATATTGACCATCCTGGGATGGTGGGCAAGCTCGGAACCGTCCTCGGAGAAAACCAGATTAACATCACGGGGATGCAGGTTGGCCGTACCGAAGAAGCTGGTACCAACATTATGGTCTTAGGCATTGACCAGGAGATTCCCAATGCGGCGCTTCTCAAGATCAGGGCTCTGGATGGCATTCTAGGAACGCGTTTGGTTAAGTTCGCTGAAAGCTAAGGTCAACTCCGAAAATATGCGCGCTGAATGCCCGCGCATATTTTTCACTCTTTGCTGGTGACCGCCAGTGACATGGATGGCTGGTAACAGAACTAGAGGTTCCCGAGAGGACAGGGAGGAGAGGAAATATGACACGGTTTATTTTAGTGAGGCATGGGGAAACCCTGTGGAACCGCGAGGGCCGCTTCCAGGGGCAAATCGACACGGAGTTAAGCCCTTTTGGGTTGGAGCAGGGAAAAATGGTGGCCGATGCCCTGGCGAAGGTGCATCTGGATGCTGCCTATGCCAGCTCCCTATCCCGATCCTATCGGACAGCCCAGATGTGTGCCGAATCTCATGGGCTGGAGGTAAGGAGCGAGGAACGCCTGATCGAAATCAACCATGGGGAGTGGGAAGGGTTGCAGGCCGAGGAAGTGCGGATGCGCTATCCGGATTTGCTGACATGCTGGCATACCAGTGTGACGGATGTACAGATGCCCGGCGGAGAAAGTATTGAGGATGTGCGCCAGAGGGCCCGGGCAGCCTGTTTCGATATCGCTCGGCAGCATCCGGATCAAACCGTGCTCGTCGTCGCCCACGACGCGGTGAACAAGGCGATTCTCTGTGATATCCTCAACATTGATTTGAGCCATTTTTGGCAGATCAAACAAGACAACACCTGCATCAATGTCTTTGAGTATGATGAGGGTACATGGCGGCTCGTGCTGATGAATTCGACGAGTCACCTGGGGTTCTTGTATAGCGGGGTCGAGCAGAGGGGGTTGTAGGACGGGCTGTTTGTCCCCCCGGACAAACGTGATATAATGACTCCAAATACTTGGAGGAGTTGAGATGATTGCCATTGTTATTTGGGACGGCGGGAGTGCCGCTCTCCTCAACGGATCGATCGAGCGAGGGGGGCATCCGGAGGATTAAAGAGCTGGGGTTAGGAGCTCTGGAGTTAGAATTTGTCCAAGGGGTGCGTATGGGAGAAGCGAAGGCGCGCAAGATCCAGGAGACGGCGCAGGCCGAAGGGATCGCGTTAAGTTGCCATGGCCCTTACTGGATTAATTTTAATTCTCGCGAACCGGAAAAAGTAGCTGCGAGCGCGGAAAGACTGATTCACACGGCTCATATCGCCCATTTGGCGGGAATCCGCGCGGTGGTTTTCCATCCGGCATTTAATCATGATGATGATACGGATACTGTGTTTCACCGGATCGTCGCAGGCTTAAGCGACGTTCGCGAAACGTTGGACGCGGAAGGTATTGAAGTACTTTTGCGTCCGGAGACAACGGGGAAACCTAGCCAATACGGGGATCTGGAAGAGACGATCCGCTTGGCTCAGGCCGTTCCTGGGGTTCTCCCTTGCATTGATTTCAGCCACCTGCATGCCCGAACCAACGGCAAGATGAACACCTATGATGAGTTCTCGCGGATCCTCGAGGTAACAGCAGAGGCTTTGGGAGACCGTTGGGTGAAAAATTCCCACTTTCATATTTCAGGGATTGAGTACGGTCTCAAGGGGGAGAAGCGCCACCTTATCATGGCAGAGGCCGATCTCCAGTACAAAGACCTACTACGGGCCTTGCGCAGCGCCGGGGTGGAAGGTTTGGCCATCTGTGAAAGCCCGAACCTCGAAGGGGATGCCCTGATTCTGCAAAGGGAATACGAGGCTCTTTAAGGCAATAGGTGACTAAGTGGTGGAATTCGCGCTCGGAACATGACCGAAAGGGTAAGTTCTATGTCAAAGGTTTTAACAGGGATTTAGCCATGGGAAGGTCCAGCGACGTGGCCCGTGCTCAAAAGTTTTAGAGGAGAGGGTGTTGTTTATGATGAATTACACCGCCGCCCATAAGACGGCCTTAGAAAAGTTTGCCCAGGCCTCGCTGGAGGAGATGGCTCTGAATTCAGGATATCCTCTAAAGGAGAACCGTTTCCAGGTGGAGTTCTTAGGCCAGGCATTTGAAGTGGGGTATCCGAGTGGGAAATTCGAGCCGGTGCCGAGTCTGGATGGAGAGCTTCCTATCTTTGCCCAGATTCTCATCCTCCATTATTTAACCCAGACGGGAAAGGTTGAGGGACAGGGAAAACTTATTTCCTATAAAGAAATTCCAGGAGGCAGCATCTATATTGGGCCGTTTACCAACAGGGCTATCCGGCCTTTGGTGCAGTTGTTCGGGGATGATCCGCAGCGACTGCTGACGGTTGCTCAAACATTGGGAGGAGAAGCGGTCAAACATGGGGATGCAGCCGTCACGCTCAGAGTGTTTCCACGCATCCCGGTAACGTTGGTGCTCTGGGCGGGAGATGAGGAATTCCCAGCCACCGGAAACATTCTTTTTGACGCCTCTGCTGCTCAGATCCTACCGGCTGAAGACTATGCAGTGCTCGCGAGTTTTATGGTGGCGACGCTAAAGCGCCTGAAAACACGGTAATCTCGTTTTGCTCAAGCGATGCAGGGATGAAAACAGAGTCTAGCCCCGCATGACAATTGTCGTTGTGCGGGGCTTCTTTATATGGGAAGCGGGTCGATCGACAGACAGTTACATGGATTCGTGAAATCCCAGGCACACTAAGCCTAAGGAGGGATTTTTATGCATACGCTCTGGAAGGGCTCGATAAGTTTTGGACTTGTGAATGTTCCGGTGAAACTCCATGCCGCGACGGAGGCTAAGGAATTTCAGTTTCATTATCTACATAACGCGTGTCAACGCCGCATCCGTTATGCCAAAAAATGCCCCCACTGTGAGGTAGAGGTTGGCCCGGGCGATCTTGTGAAGGGGTACGAATACGAGCGGGATCATTATGTGATCTTGACGGATGAGGAAATGGCTGTGTTGGAACAGCCGAGGACGCGCTCGATTGATATTCTGGATTTTGTAAACCTGAGCGATATCGATCCGGTTTACTATCAAAAATCCTATTATCTCTCCCCGGAAGACACGGCGCAAAAGGCTTATCGCCTCCTCAGTCAGGCGATGCTGGAAAGCGGCAAAGTGGCTTTGGCCCGCATTACCCTGCGTTCGAAGCAGCATTTAGCCTGTCTACGGGTATATGAAGAAGGACTTGTGCTGGAGACCATGTATTATCCGGACGAAATCCGGCACTTGGAGAGCACCTGGAATCAGGTAGTGCCGACAGAAGCGGAATTAGTCATGGCGAAACAGTTGATCGAGAGTCTGGGGAAACCCTTTGAGCCGGAGAAGTATCAGGATGAGGTGCGGGCCCAACTCGCCGAGATGATCGAGAAGAAAGTGCAAGGACAGACCTTTGTGATCGAATCCGAACCACAGCAGGGCAAGGTCTTGGATTTGATGCAAGCTTTGCGGGCGAGCTTAGCGATGGCGGAAGAGAAGAAAGGTAAACCAGCGGGAAGAAACCAGGCGGGAAGCGAAACCGTGGCTGACGCTGAGAGCGAAGTGAGCGGAGTTAGCGATGTTAGCGAACTTAGCGAGCTGAACCAAGCGAACGAGGTGAAGGGTGGAGAGCCAGGGGTGCAAGAATCCTTCCTCAAGCCGAAACCGCGCAAGCGGGCAGCACGGGCTAAAGGGGCCTGAACGGGAAATCATCCCAAGGTGTGAAAGTATCAAGGAGGTGAGAGGAGATGTCCAAACCAGGAGGAGTTGAAGGCAAGGTAACGGTCGAAGTCGAAGGCCGGAAGCTGACTTTGACAAATCTAGATAAAGTCTATTTCCCGGAAAGCGGGATCACCAAAGGGGAACTTATTCAGTTTTATACCGAAATGGCTCCCTATATTCTTCCGCACATCAGCCAAAGCCCCTTCACCATGGTTCGCTATCCTGAGGGCATCCATGGGGGATTTTTTTATCAGAAGGAGTGTCCGGCTCAGGCCCCGGAATGGGTGGAGCGCTATCAAGATCTGCATTCACGGGAAGTAATTACCTATGTTATATGCAATAAGCTTTCCACCTTAGTGTACTTGATTAACTTAGGCTGTATTGAGATTCATGCGTGGGCCTCCACCGAGGACAAGCCTGAAAATCCGGAATGGGCTGTTTTTGATCTCGATCCTGATCCGCCGTCAGGATTTGCTGAAGCCCTACAGGCAGCCCGCTGGCTGGGTCAGATTCTCCTGGAGCTGAAAATGAATTTCTTGGTGAAAACATCGGGAGCTTCAGGGGTTCACATTCTCCTGCCGATTGAAAACGAATATTCCTATGCCCAGGTTCAGCAAGGGGTGGGGGGGATCTGTCGATTCTTAGCTGAAGAACGTTCGAATGCGTGTACGCTTGAACGCAGTGTAAAAAAACGTGAAGGGAAAGTCTACCTCGACTATTTGCAGAATGGACGAGGGCGGACGATGGCTGGAATCTACAGTGTACGTCCGACAGCAAAGGCTGCGGTTTCCACCCCTTTGCTTTGGGAAGAAGTCATGGCTGGGGTGAGAGCTGAAGATTTTCATCTGTATAACCTCAAGCAGCGTTTAAATGAAGTAGGCGATCTTAGCCAATCAATGCAAGATAAGAATGATTTCTCAAAAATTCTGCACTATTTCACCCAAGGCTGGGAAATACGACAGGAAAAGTAGCAGGAAAAGTTCAGAGTGACCCCGAAGCTAAATGAACAGGGTTGAGCAGAGCGAATGTTTAGGGTATACTGCGGACGACCAAAACGTGATGCGCGAAGAGATAGGAGTGGGCCATGAGATGAGTGCGGAGATGGAGACAGAGAAGCGGGTTCGGGTGGCCCTGCGCTTGGTGCCGGGGCTGGGGAGCACGCGGTTGAGAGAATTGATTGCAGTATTCGGCAGTGCTCAGGCTGCGTGGGAAGCATCTTCCGAGGCTTTTTCCATATGGGGAAATGTGGCCTGGGTTCAGCAACTTCTAAAACTGAAAAGGGAGCTTTCCTTAGTTCGTGTGCAGGAGGAACTTGAGAAGAAAGGGATTCAAACTGTGATTCCGGAGGAGGGAAGCTACCCGCGGCTCTTGGCAGAACTTGCGGATGCGCCGCCACTTCTATATTATCGCGGGCAGCTCGGTGAAGGCCAAGAAGCCCTGGCGTTTGTCGGCTCACGCCAGGCGACTGCTTATGGTAAGGCGGCTGCCGAATTTCTGGCAAAGGAAGCGGCGAGCCGAGGAGTTGTGATTGTCAGTGGACTCGCCCGAGGGATTGATTCTGCGGCCCATAAAGGGGCTTTGGCAGCGAAGGGTGTGACTTGGGCTTTTCTTGGCTCAGGGGTAGACATCGTGTATCCGCAGGAAAATCTGCGGCTGGCCGAAGAAATTTTGCAGCAGGGGGCGCTGATCAGCGAATTTGTTCCAGGAACACCGCCACAGCCCACGCATTTTCCGGCACGGAACCGCCTGATCAGCGGCTGTGCCCGCGGGGTAGTGGTCGTGGAAGCGGCCAAGAAAAGCGGGGCCCTGATCACGGTTGATTTTGCCCTGGAACAGGGACGGGAGGTTTTTGCGGTTCCTGGGCCGATTTTTAGTGAATTGAGTCAAGGAACGCATCATTTAATTCGGCAAGGGGCAAGAATAGTAGATGATATCGAGGATATCTGGGCGGAATTTCCGGATTTTCAGCGTTCGGTCGGAACGGTTGGGAAGGACAATACCAGCACCATAACTGGCGAAACAGGCCAGCCTGGTGGGGCAGGCCTGCAGGGCAAGGATAGGCCTTTGAGTCTGACTTCCGAGCAGAAAAGCCTCCTCGGAATTTTAAGCGATATTCCTCTTCATGTTGACCAGATTACGCTGCAGGCCCCGGTTGTTGCGGAGAAAATTCCGCTTCTGCTTTTGGAACTGCAACTGACGGGTCAAATCATACAGCTTCCAGGCCAGCGCTATGTGATTTCCCGTTACTAGACAGGGACTTAAAAAGAAGGTAAGATAAGGCAAGAGTTTGAGTCCTGAGGAAATATGAGCTAAATATTTAAACTGTGCTTAGAACAAGTCTATTAGAAGAAGCAAACATCTTGAGGTGAGATATGTCCAAGACTTTGGTTATCGTTGAATCCCCGGCCAAAGCTAAATCCATTAGCAAATTCTTAGGTGGCCGTTATACAGTGAAAGCGTCGATGGGGCATCTTCGGGATCTGCCGAAGAGCCAGCTGGGCGTGGATATTGAACATCGCTTTGAACCGAAATACATTGCTATTCGCGGCAAAGGCGAACTCATCAAGGAGCTGCGGGTGGCAGCCAAGAATGCGGATCGGGTGCTCCTGGCTTCCGACCCTGACCGTGAAGGAGAGGCTATTGCTTGGCATTTGGGTCATCTTTTAGGGCTCAATATGGATGAAAAGTGCCGAATCGAATTTCACGAGATTACGAAACCAGCCATTCAAGGTGCGATCAAACATGCTCGTCAAATTGATCGGGGCAAAGTGGATGCCCAGCAGGCCCGCCGGGTTTTGGATCGCTTGGTGGGTTATCAGCTGAGTCCGCTGCTTTGGCGGAAAGTGAAAAAGGGGCTAAGTGCGGGCCGGGTTCAGTCCGTGGCCGTACGCATTGTCTGTGACCGCGAAGAGGAGATCCGAGCGTTTGTCCCGGAAGAATATTGGACGCTGGTTGCTCACATTCAGTCTTCCGGAGGAAGTTTTACTGCCAAACTGCAAAAAAAGCAGGGGAAAAAGCTGGAGATCAAGTCTCAGGATGCAATGGAGCAGGTCATTAAGGAACTGAGCCATGCCGAATTCCAAGTCGCGGATGTGCGCTCCAAAGAGAAACGCAAACAGCCGGCTCCACCGTTTACCACGAGCAGTCTGCAGCAGGAAGCGTACCGCAAGCTGAACCTTTCGCCGAAAAGGACGATGATGCTGGCCCAACAGCTGTACGAAGGGATTGAACTTGGGAAGCAGGGAAGTGTCGGGTTAATCACTTATATGCGCACAGATTCTGTGCGGATTGCTGAAATAGCCCAGGAAGAAGCGAAAGGGTGGATCCTGGAGCATCATGGTGAAGCCTATTGTCCGCCCGAACCCAGGCAGTTCAGCAGCAAGGGAAGGGCACAGGAAGCCCATGAAGCCGTTCGTCCGACGAGCCTTGAGTATAGCCCGGAGCGGATAAAAGAGTATTTAAGCCGGGATCAGATCCGACTCTATCGGCTAATCTGGGATCGTTTCCTAGCTAGTCAAATGAGTGCGGCGATCTTAGACACCTTGACGGTTGATGTTTCCGCCGGGGAATACCTTTTTCGCGCCAATGCCTCCACGGTGCGCTTTCCTGGCTATTTAGCCGTCTATCAAGATGGTCGGGATGAGGAAGGGGACGGCGAGGATGAAGAGGGTGCACTGGCCATTCCGGTGGCTCCGAAAGAGGGGCTCAAGCTGGAGGAACTGAAATCGAAACAGCATTTTACAGAACCGGCCCCTCGTTATACAGAGGCAACATTGGTACGTAAGATGGAAGAAGAAGGAATAGGCAGGCCGAGTACCTATGCGCCCACGATTGAGACCATCCAAACGCGGGGCTATGTGGTCAAAGAAGAGAAACAACTCTTGCCGACCGAATTGGGAGAAGTCGTCATCACCCTGCTTAAGGAGTTTTTTCCAGATATCGTTAGTCTGGAATTTACGGCTAACTTCGAGGAAAAACTCGATGATATTGAAGAAAGGGAAGTTGCCTGGCGGGATGTGATTGATTCGTTCTATGCGCCATTTGCCCTGACGTTGGCTCGGGCCGATGAACAAATTGGGAAAGTGCAGATTGAAGAACAGGTTTCTGATGAAGTCTGTGAACAGTGCGGACGTCACCTGGTCGTGCGGATGGGACGTTATGGCAAATTCCTGGCTTGCCCTGGTTTTCCAGAGTGCAAGAATACGAAACCGTTACTTGAGGAAACCGGAGGAGCTTGCCCCCGCTGTGGTAAACCACTGGTCGTTCGCCGCTCCAAAAAAGGACGGAGGTTTTATGGCTGCAGCGGCTATCCGGAATGTGATTTTGTGTCCTGGGATCTTCCGGCCCCTGAGCCTTGTCCGCAATGCGGACAACTAATGGTGATCAAGTTGTCCCGCAGGCAAAAACGCTATGCCTGCACGAATGCGGAATGCCGTTACCAGCGAACGGTTGAGGGGACAGAGGAACAGGAAGGCAATTAATATGAATCAGGCAACCATTATCGGGGCGGGGCTTGCAGGCTCGGAAGCCGCTTGGCAGCTGGCTAAGCGGGGGATTCCCGTTAAGCTTTATGAAATGCGTCCGCATAAATTAACGCCAGCTCACCATACCGGAGATTTTGCGGAACTTGTCTGCAGCAACTCACTCAAAGGGAACGGACTTGACAACGCGGCTGGTTTGCTCAAGGAGGAAATGCGGCGGCTGGATGCCCTGATTATAGCGGCTGCCGATCAGCATGCGATCCCCGCTGGAGGGGCCTTAGCGGTGGACCGGGAACACTTCGCTCAGGAGGTGAGTGAACGCTTGACCGCTCATCCTGGGATACAGATCATACGCGAAGAGGTGCAGGCCATCTCTCGGGATGGCCTGGTGATTGTTGCCAGTGGACCGCTGACATCCGATGCTTTGGCAGCGGATATTGCCCAGCTAACTGGGGAGGATACCCTCGCTTTTTATGATGCGGCTGCCCCGATTGTCACCCTGGAATCGATTGATCAGGATAAGGCGTTTTGGGCCTCCCGCTATGATAAAGGGGATGCCGATTACCTGAATTGCCCGCTGACCAAGGAAGAATATGAACGCTTTCATACAGAGCTGGCGCAAGCTGAAGTGGCTGAAGTCCAAGGGTTCGAGCAAGGGAACGTTTTTGAAGGCTGTATGCCAATTGAGGTTATGGCGGCGCGCGGCCCTCAAACCCTGGCGTTTGGCCCGTTGAAACCTGTGGGTTTGAGCGATCCCCGCACGGGTGTCCGCCCCTATGCAGTGGTGCAGCTACGCAAGGAAAACCGAGAAGGGACGCTGTTTAATCTGGTTGGTTTTCAGACGCATTTGAAGTGGGGAGAACAACAGCGGGTTTTTCGTCTAATCCCCGGCTTGGAGCGGGCGGAATTTGTGCGCTATGGGGTGATGCACCGCAACACATTCCTTAATGCTCCCAAGGTACTGAAAGCCGATTTCAGCCTCAAACAAAATCCTTGGCTTTTTTTCGCTGGGCAAATCACAGGGGTGGAAGGGTATGTGGAATCCGCCGCGAGTGGCCTGATGGTTGGGATCAACGCTTGGCGCACCCTGGAGGGACTTAAACCCCTGGTTTTCCCGCCGGAAACGGCTTTAGGAGCCTTGGCCAGGCATTTGGAGGGTTCGCCCTCCCGAGATTTCCAGCCTATGAATATGAATTTTGGCCTTCTTCCGTCACTTGAGGAGCGCATCCGCAACAAACGGGAGAAAAACAGTCAAGTGTCAGAGCGCGCCTTGGCAGCTCTGGCTGTATTTATGGCCAAAGAGCGGCTCTGAGGAAGTGAGATGTTATGCTCGCGGATAAGGCTCTAGATTGGTTTCGCGGACTGCAAATGGCGCAAAATCGTTCATCACATACCGTCAAGGCCTATCAGTCCGATCTTCTGCAGTTTCTTGATTTTGCGGCTTCGGTTCAGGGCCTTGAGCCAGAAGCCCTCGATGTGTGCTCGATTGATGTGCAGTCGGTGCGTAGTTTTTTGGCGAATCTGGCTGAAAAAGGCCTTGCTCGCAAAAGCATGGCTCGTAAGCTGGCGGCACTGCGCACCTTTTTTAAGTTTCTGGTGCGGGAAGGTGTCGTAGCGGCCAACCCAGTTAAAAGGGTAGCGAGCCCAAAATTGGGCCGCAAGCTCCCCGATTTCTTATATTGGCAGGATGTAGAGAAACTCCTTAACACCACAGATACTGAGAGTCTTTTGGGGCTTCGGGATCAGGCGGTTTTGGAGGTTTTATATGGTTCTGGGCTTAGAGTGAGTGAACTGGTGCAGTTGAATCGTCCAGACATTGACCAAGGCGCTCTACTCCTGCGGGTGCGGGGAAAAGGGATGAAAGAAAGAGTGGTTCCGTGCACACGTCCGGCCCTGACCGCACTCGGGAAATATCTGAGCGCACGCCAGGACAACAACCCGGCGGTCTTCCTTAACCGTAGCGGTTCGCGTCTCACAGAACGCTCGGTACGCCGTATCTTAGACAAGCTCGTGGCCAAGGCTAGTTTGGAGCAACATGTTCACCCACACATGCTGAGGCATTCATTCGCAACCCATCTCCTGGATCGCGGGGCCGATCTGCGCTCAGTTCAGGAACTTCTCGGGCATGAGAAACTTTCTTCGACCCAGATCTATACACATCTGACGCGCGCGCGACTGAAGGAAGTTTACCGAGAGGCGCATCCCAGAGCCCGTTTGCCCCGTGATCAAGAGCAGGAATGAGAATGAAATTGAGTTCAAAAATGAATGTTTTGTTAATTTCTTATTAAGTTTTTGCAAAAAGCCGTTAATTGTGTACAATTCCTCTTGACTCTTGAGCGAATACCCAATATAATCCCGTTGAAAGGAGGGCTTTTCGTGTTTCATGGAACCACCATTGTGGCGGTTAAAAGAGGGGATAAGGTTGCGATGGCCGGCGATGGACAGGTAACATTCGGCCAAGCAACCATCATGAAACATGGAGCCCGCAAGGTGCGTCGTCTGTTTCACGGACAGGTTGTGGCAGGCTTTGCCGGATCTGTGGCTGATGCCTTTACGCTCTTCGATAAGTTTGAACAGAGACTGGAAGAGTACCACGGGAATTTGACGCGCGCGGCGGTGGAGCTGGCGAAAGAGTGGCGAACGGATCGCATGCTGAAGAATCTCGAAGCTTTGCTTTTAGTGGCTGATCGGGAAAATCTCCTGCTTATCTCGGGTTCCGGAGAGGTGATTGAGCCAGATGACGGGATTGCTGCGATTGGTTCCGGTGGGAATTATGCCTTGGCTGCTGCCCGCGCCTTGGCCGAACACACGGACTTGTCGCCGGGCGTACTGGTGCAGGAAGCGATGCAAATAGCTGCCTCGATTTGTGTCTATACCAATAGCCATATCACCATGGAGGAATTGTAAGGCATGGAACAGTTGACACCGCGTGAGATTGTCCGTGAATTGGATCGTTATATTGTCGGTCAAAAAGCAGCAAAACGTTCTGTGGCCATTGCTTTGCGCAACCGCTATCGTCGCTTGAAACTGCCGGAGGAGATGCAAGAGGAAGTTTTACCGAAAAATATTCTCATGATCGGCCCCACAGGGGTCGGTAAAACGGAAATCGCTCGGCGTTTGGCCCGCTTAGCCAAGGCCCCGTTCATCAAGGTGGAGGCCACTAAGTTTACCGAGGTTGGGTATGTGGGCCGGGACGTGGAATCCATTATCCGCGACCTGATGGAAAGCGCCTTGCGCATGGTGAAAGCGGAGCGCATAGAACAAGTGGAATCGCAGGCTGCAATGAATGCTGAGAGACGCCTTGTGACGCTTTTGGTTCCGGGAAAACACAGGGATAGTTCGAACTTTAACCCATTCCAAGCATTATTCGGCGGGCAAGCCCCGGAACAAGAGGAAGTGAAGTCAAATCCGGACTTGGAACGGGAGCGAGAAATAGTGGCAGAACGCTTGCGCCGAGGGGAACTTGAAGCCCAGGTGATCGAAGTCGAAATCGAGGAGAATTCCTCCCTCACCGATATGCTCGGTGGCAATGGCCTGGAACTTGGCCTCAATCTCCAAGACATGATGGCGGGGATGTTGCCGAAACGGCGGAAAAAGCGCAAGGTCACGGTACGGGAGGCCCGCAAGATTTTGACTCAGGAAGAGGCGCAAAATCTCATTGACCATGATGATGCGGTTCAGGAGGCGATCCGGCGAACCGAGCAAGAAGGCATGGTCTTCCTGGATGAGATCGATAAGATTGCAGGCCGGGAAGGAAACGGTCCGGACGTTTCCCGAGGCGGAGTGCAGCGAGACATCTTGCCCATTGTCGAAGGGTCGACCATCAATACGAAATATGGCCCGGTTAAGACGGATCACATTCTCTTTCTCGCGGCAGGGGCTTTCCATGTGAGCAAACCGTCAGATTTGATTCCGGAGTTGCAAGGGCGTTTTCCGATTCGGGTTGAGCTGGAATCGTTGAGTGTCGAAGATTTCAAGCGTATTCTGACTGAACCCCAGTCTTCGCTGATTAAACAATATAGTGCGCTCTTGGAAACGGAAGGAATAACGGTTAAATTTACTGAGAATGCTATTGATGAGATTGCTGAGGTCGCTTTTACGGTAAACTCGACGACAGAAAACATTGGAGCCCGGCGCTTGCATACAATTGTGGAGAAGGTTCTCGAAGAGCTTTCTTTTGAAGCTTCTGAGTTGCCGGAAGATTATACGGTGACGGTAAACCGGGAGTATGTCCAGCATCGCTTAGGCGATGTGGTGAAGAACCAAGACTTATCTCGCTACATTCTATAATCTTAATTTTAAGGAGGAACTCAACAGTGAAATCCCTGTTAGACAAGACTCGTACCATTAATCGGCTGATCCAACGTGCTGCCGGGCATCCGGTAGATTTTGAGGAGATGGCCAAAGTGTTAAGCCTGGCGGTGGAAGCCAACTGTTATATTGTTGGCCGCCGGGGAAAAATTCTCGGGTATAGTTTTATGAATGATTTTACCTGTGGTACCATGGAAGATATCGTCGTCCATTCTGAGCGTTTTCCTGAAAGCTATAATGAAGGCCTAATGAAGGTCATGGACACGACAGCTAATTCAACCCAGGTTGCTAATGGCTGTGTGTTTAATGACAAAATACGCTGCCACTTTAACAATAAAATCACCACGGTGGTTCCTATTATGGGTGGCGGAGAACGGGTTGGTACGCTCGTGCTCGCGAAATTCGACCAGGATTTCACGGATGGAGACTTGGTTTTGGCCGAATACGGTGCCACGGTGGTTGGGATGGAGATCCTTAGGGTCAAAGCCGAGCGGGCTGAAGAAGAGGCCCGAAAAAAGGCAGCCGTGCAAATCGCGGTTGGAACCCTCTCCTACTCGGAACTGGAAGCAGTCGAGCATATCTTCGCTGAACTCGGAGGGGGAGAAGGACTCTTGGTCGCGAGCAAGATCGCGGATCGGGTTGGAATTACGCGTTCTGTGATTGTCAATGCTCTGCGCAAGTTTGAATCAGCAGGTGTGATTGAATCTAAATCTCTCGGTATGAAAGGAACGTATATCCGCGTTTTGAACGATTATCTTCTCGACGAACTGGATAAGCATACCAAGCATAACGCTTAGGTCATCAAGCTCTAGACGAAGGCCGCAGAGGCACTGTGAAAAGGTCGACATTGTCTTGCATTAGTCTTTAGAGTGTGATATCCTATGCGCAGTGTGATTTAACGACACACGCAGTGGGAGCCGAAATGCCGGTCCTTAAGGAACTTGAGGGGTTTTTCGCGATGAACCTGCGGAGGAAAAAAACAAAGAGAGGAGGTGCAACACAATGGCTGTTATTTCCATGAAGCAATTGCTGGAAGCCGGTGTTCACTTCGGTCATCAAACACGTCGCTGGAATCCTAAGATGGCTCGCTATATTTTTACAGAACGCAATGGTATTTATATCATTGACCTGCAAAAGACCGTAAAAAAGGTAGATGAAGCCTACAATTTTGCGCGTAATCTCGCTGCCGAAGGCGGAAGTCTGCTGTTTGTCGGCACCAAAAAACAGGCTCAGGAGTCTGTGAAAGAAGAAGCCGAGCGCTGTGGTATGTATTTTGTCAATGAAAGATGGCTTGGCGGCATGCTGACAAATTTCCAAACGATCCAGAAGCGGGTTGACCGCTTGCGGGCGTTGGAACGCATGGAGGCTGAAGGGGTGTTCGAAGTCCTGCCGAAGAAGGAAGTCGCCAATCTGCGCCATGAAATGGGCAAGTTGGAACGCTTTCTTGGCGGAATTAAGAATATGAAAAAGCTTCCGAGTGCCTTGTTTATTGTGGATCCACGTAAAGAGCGCATCGCTGTGGCTGAAGCTCGTACGCTTCAGATTCCGATCATCGGGATTGTTGATACAAACTGTGATCCTGATGAAATCGATGTGGTTATTCCGGCTAATGATGATGCGATTCGTGCAGTGAAGCTTCTGACTTCGAAAATGGCGGATGCGATTATCGAGGGACAGCAAGGGAGCTTGGATAATGCCGAAGAGGCTGAAGAGGCGGTCATGGCTGAGTAAATAACACGAGGCAGGGTGAAGAGGGGTAAGTTTTACGCTCCCCCTGTTGCATCCTGTCTTTTTCTTTAGTAATATGGGCTTCCAGGGATGTGGAGCCTGTTGAAGATGGGTTTGGAGGGTTTATAGAATGGCAGAAATTAGTGCAGCCCAAGTGAAGGAACTGCGGGAAAGAACTGGCGCAGGAATGATGGATTGCAAGAAGGCCTTAGCTGCGTGTGAGGGGGATATGGACAAAGCCATCGATTTGCTCCGTGAAAAGGGGTTGGCTGCGGCCGCAAAAAAAGAGGGCCGGATCGCGGCGGAAGGTATGGTAGAATCTTATATTCATGGCGGCGGCCGGATAGGCGTTTTGCTCGAAGTGAACTGTGAGACAGACTTTGTGGCTCGGGGTGAAGAGTTTAGGCTTTTCGTCAAAGACATTGCGATGCAGATTGCAG
>JAJZPA010000009.1 GCA_021811425.1 Bacillota bacterium
TCTAATGAACAAGGGATTTTAAGTCTTTGGCTAAACAGGGGCCACCGAAGCCGGGACCCGGGTTAAGGTATAGGCTTCCTATCCTTTTATCCAGTTTCATACCTTCAAGGATGGCATGAATATCAGCGTTTACCTTTTCGGAGATTTCCGAAATCTCGTTGACAAAAGATATTCTTGTGGCCAGGTAGGCATTGCAGGCGTACTTGACCATTTCTGAGCTCCGGGTATCGGTAAGAACAAGAGGAGCGGCAAAAGGCCCGTAAAGCTCCTTCATAATAACCTCTGATTCAGATGTATCTGTTCCGATAACGATCCTATCCGGTGTCAGGAAATCCTTGACAGCATTTCCTTCCCTGAGAAATTCAGGATTGGAAACTAGATCAAAAGGAACCAGAGAATTCTTCAGGTTGTCCTTGATGATCATTCTCGCCATATCGCAGGTGCCCACGGGAACAGTGCTCTTGATTACAATGGTCTTGTAATTGTCGATGTGTCCGGCAATCGACTTGAGGGCTTTGATAAGCTGAGACATATCAGTGTCCCCGTTTTTGGTTTCGGGGGTTCCTACAGCAAGCATAAGAATATCTGATTCTTTGACGGCAGTTTTAATATCAGTCGTGAAAGCGACCTTATTTCGGGCCTTAGCTTCCCTGAGCAGTTCAGCAAGTCCTTCTTCATAGATTGGAAGTTCATCACTATTCAAGGCTCCAATTTTTCTATGGTCGGTATCCATACATATAACGTCGTTGCCGTGTACGGCCAGGCCGAGTCCGGTGATCAGCCCTACATACCCTGTGCCTCCGATAATGGATACTTTCAAAGTCAACCCCTCCTCATCCCTCATAGTTCTCAATGCGTGTTGTCCTCTAGGCTATTTCCTGTGCTTCCCTTTGGCTTGTTTCTATGACCGATTGATAATCCAATAACAGCTGATCAAATATCCGGCTCCAGGATTGGGTCGCCGCGTGCTCCCGGGCATTAGCAGCCAGTGTGCGGATAAGCTGTTGGTTTTCCGCCAACCGTATGATGGCTTGGGCAAAGCTGTTGGCATCCCGGGGGGGACACATTAAACCGTTATATTCATGCAGGACATTATCCTTGACTCCGCCCGAGTTCACGGCAATGACCGGCAAGCCGGAAGCCATAGCCTCCAGCACCACATTGCCAAAGGTTTCGGTACTGGAGGGGAAGGCAAAGGCGTCACAGGACGCATACATTGTGGCCAATTCCCGGCCTTTAAGGTAACCGGTGAAGACGACGTTTTCCCGGGCTCGCTCTTTCATCAAGGCGGCATAAGGGCCATCCCCGACGAAGACGAATTGAACTTTTTCAGCGCAGCTGGAGTTTACAATCTCTATACTTTCCATGAAGATATCGAGATCCTTTTCGGCTGCCAGTCGTCCCACATACAAGAAGATAAGCTTATCTTCTGCCTTCAGCCGTTTCCTAACATCCCAGCTTCTTAGATCAGGACTAAATCTGAGCGTGTCGATTCCTCTTGACCATATCCGCAGGTTTTTAAGACCTTTGCCGGCCAAAACCTGCAGCGTGTCTTGAGAAGGACAGAAATTAATTTGGCTGAATCCGTGGAACCAGCGGAAGAGCCCCCAAACAAATCCCTCCAAATACTCCAGGTTATAATATTTGAGATAGACATCAAAATTCGTGTGAAAAGAGGAGACCACGGGAATGCCTCTGTCTCGAGCGTATTTCAAGCCTGCGAGACCTATTCCCAACGGATCGGTAAGGTGGATGATATCCGGTTTGAATTCGTCAGCGAGACGGCAGAGATGGGGATAGAGGGGTAAAGAAAGCCTGCATTCAGGATAAAATGGCAGACTGATGCTTTTAAACCGGGTTTCCGGAGAAGTGCCGACAGCGGGCGGGATTTCACTATATTGGGGAGCAAAGAACATATGCTGGATATCACGTTCCCTTAGATAATCACCCAGCTTTTCCAGTGTATGGCTGACTCCGTTAATTTGCGGAAGATACGTATCGGTAAAATAGGCGATTCTCATGGCAGCACCTCCTCCTTAGGCAGCGATTTTGAGGTTTTTGATGCAGATCGATAGCATGGATACACAAACGCTAACACTAACACTGAAAGCTGTGGCCGTATCCCAGTGATAAGAGGGGTGTTTATTCCTAACCGTGTCCAGATACCAATCATGCCTTTCTTCGATATAGGTGATGATGTTTTCAGCCGATGACAGAATCCTGTCGGGTTTTATCCAGTTGTGCTTTACCGCTTTCTGATGTCTTTGAAAGTCGTACCAGAGGCGGGACTCATAGAAGAGGTGCGCTCTCAGATCACCCTGAAAGTATTGTGAATGAGCATAACAAAAAAAATCCGCTAGATAATGGGTCATGATACCCATCCTCTCGGATAGCTGTTTGGGCCATTTACCCGTGGTTGGCAGCGGGTAGGACGTTATCTTGACAATTTCTGCTTCGAGGAAGTCCATGGCTGAAGATTTATAATGTGGGATATTCGTTAAGCCGGGGCGAATATCAGGTGCGACATTTCCGTAGAGAAATCCCACCCGGTCTATTCTTAGGCTCAATTCCCTTTCTGTCGCTTGGCGAATTGCCTGCGCCAATCCCATGTGCATGATGATATTCATGATCCCTCACATCCTCATTCGGCTTATAATATCAAATCCAGTATATCCGGTGATTGCTAAGGGAGTTTTAGCGAAATCTAAAGCAGTTGTAAATTTTTGGAGGGAGTATGCTTAAGATAGCTTAATTTCACCCATAGGCTGATCAGCATAGCGGCTAGGTTGAGCGGAAGCTAAACGACTCACTGACCCGGCGAGGTGGGGCCGTATTTTTAATATTTGATCGCAGGCAAAATCCAAAAAACCAGCTGTGCTATTGACCGTAAGGGGCAAGAGATAGCGGGCCGCTTCTATATAGGAAGTCTCGGTACATCCGTTTTCCAGGGACACCAGTGGATAATAGCGTGCGGATATTTCAGCATTATAATCGATAAATTGACTCGGGTGAGAAAACATATAATGGGGACACACCTCCTGCATAGGAGGTGTGTCCCCTGACCTTAAAGCCGGAAACCGGGCCCAGTTTTGCGTGGCCCATTTTTCGAACTCCTGATGTCCGTCAAAAACTACCCCAACGGAATGATGGGGCACACACATGTCCTGGACCAGATGTAAGGCAGCACCGAGAAAAAACATGCCTTTAACGATGTCTTTTTCCAGGAATGCCAGGGCTTTATTAAAGTAATATTGGCACTCAGCGGTAGCTCCCGGCCAAAGGGCATGTCCTTCATTTTCAGGTTTACTATAGAAATGATAAACGTTTTTCCAACCTTGATCCGCCCAAAAGAGGCCTTTGGTTAAAGAAGAATGATAGGGTTGAAAGAACATGGCCACATCCGTTTTCGAGTCCCGGCGGAGAACTGCATACGCTTGCTCTAAACAATGGACATGAGTTACACCAGGCGAATCAAAAATATGCTGTAAAGGTCCCATAGGAGCGAGGAATAATTTTGTCACCTGGCTGATTGCCTGCCCCAGCATGGTTTGTTTCATAGATACACCCCCCCGAATTTTCCTTGATCCAATCTTAAGCTGGATCATTTAAATTTGAATTATGGAAGTGTAATGGCAAGGTTAAATTCTTGCGCACGATTTGTAAATTTCAGGTTGGCGAAAGTATCAATCGGATTTGAACACTTTAAGGAAACCTGTTTCATCTTTAACCTAAACTTTACACTAATTAAATTGGGATTTTACGATTGGATGTTATATTACCGTTGAAGTCCAAAATTGAAGGAGGAAATTTTAAGTGATTGGTAAAAAGGGAAAATTCCTTACGGCTGTGATGGCAGGTGTCGTGGCCTTGTCCCTGGTGGGATGTGGCACGACGACACAACAACCCGGTACTCCGGCTGCTCCAAAAGAAGAACCGACAGTGACACTTAACGGAGCAGGGGCAACGTTTCCCCAACCGCTCTATTCAGCAATGTTTGATAAATACCATCAGGATCATCCGAAAATTACCATTAACTATCAGGGCGTAGGCAGTGGCGCGGGGATTAAGCAAATTAACGAGCAAACGGTTGACTTTGGGGCATCCGACGGCCCCATGACCGATGCGCAATTAAAAGACGCCAAAGGCGGCAAGCTCATCCATATCCCGGCAACCTTAGGGGCAACGGCTGTTGCTTACAGCTTGCCGAATAACCCGCAAAACCTGAAAATTGCGCCCGATGTTCTGGCGGATATTTTCTTAGGCAAGATTAAAAAGTGGAATGACGCTCGGATCACGGCGGATAATCCGGAGGCAAAACTTCCTGATTTGGCGATCAACGTGGCACACCGGTCTGACGGGAGCGGAACGACGTTTAACTTTGTCGATTATTTGAGTTCAATCAGTCCCGAGTGGAAGAGCAAGGTTGGCGTTGGAACCTCTGTGAACTGGCCGGTCGGGGTCGGCGGCAAAGGTAATGCCGGGGTCGCCGGGGCCATTAAACAAAACGAAGGTACGATTGGTTATGTTGAACTCGCCTATGCCAAACAAAATAAAATTCCGGTAGCGCTCATAAAAAACAAGGCCGGAAAATGGGTTGCTCCTTCATTGCAGGGCGCCTCTGCAGCAGCAGCAGGAGCTACGATTCCCGATGACTACCGTGTATCCATCGTTAACGCACCGGGAGATGCGAGTTATCCGATTTCGACTTTTACTTGGTTATTGGTTTATGAGAAGCAAACCGACAAGGTAAAAGGTGAAACCCTTGTAACGCTTGTGAAGTGGATGATCCACGACGGACAAAACCTCTCTGAGGGTCTGGATTACGCCAAACTGCCGGCAAACTTAGTGACCCGTCTTGATGCCACTCTGAAGACTATCACTTATTAAGATGGCCGTTCGTGTTCACGCGTTTTCAAACTGAAGCTCGGCAAAAGCCCAGCATGCGCTGGGCTCTTTGTTGCGCCTGGCAGGTTTTGGGTAAGTGAACTCATACAAATTGGATAAAGGGGGGGGAGAAGCGTCGTATGAAAGAGAATTCGAAGGGCAGCCGTCTGGGAATTTCACTGGGCGATCAGGTATTTCGGGCTTTAACCTTTCTCATGGCTTTTGTAGTCTTAGGATTAATGGTTTGGATGGGCTGGCAAATGGCTGCGGCCTCTCGCTTAAGCATTGATAAGTTTGGCCTGAGTTTTATTACGCGTGTGATCTGGGATCCGGTCAAAGAAGAATTCGGAGCTTTAACTTTTATCTATGGGACTTTAGTGACATCGCTCTTAGCTTTAATCATTGCCAGTCCGATAGGAATCGGGACAGCGATATTTCTTAACGAGATCGCCCCTTGGAGACTTAGAGTTATCGTTTCTTTTTTAGTTGAGCTTCTGGCTGCTATTCCCAGCGTTGTGTATGGACTGTGGGGGATTTTTGTCCTGGCACCTTGGTTAAAGGACGTGTTGGAACCTTGGTTAGCGAAATGGTTTGGTTTCCTGCCGCTTTTTCAGGGGCATCCTTTGGGATTGGGGATGTTAGCCGGGGGCTTAATTTTGGCTGTTATGGTGCTGCCTACGATTGCAGCCATATCCCGGGAAGTCATGGCCGCAGTACCCTCCAGCCACCGCGAAGCGGCCTTGGCCCTAGGAGCAACCCAGTGGGAAATGATCCGCATGGCGGTGCTGAGCTATTCCAAATCCGGAATTCTGGGTGCGATCATGCTGGGCTTAGGCCGAGCCTTGGGAGAAACGATGGCTGTCACCATGGTGATAGGCAACCGTCCGGAGATTCTGCCTTCACTCTTTGCCCCGGCTTATTCGATGGCGAGTGTGATTGCCAATGAGTTCACTGAGGCTACATCTGACCTGTATCTGAGTGCATTGGTTGAGATTGCACTTATTCTTTTTGGGATTACGCTGATTCTGAATACATTGGCACGCTTGCTGGTGTGGTCTGTTGCTCGCGGTCCGAAAGGAGGGCATGTCGTATGACTTATCAGATCCGTAAGTATATGAATCTCGGCATGTTGGTGCTGTTGATCGTTGCAACCCTCGTTGCCGTTGTACCCCTTTTCGGAGTTTTGTGGTATGTTATGAGCAATGGCATTACGGCGCTTAATCTCAGCTTTTTCATCCATCTGCCGAAGCCTCTTGGCATGCCCGGTGGGGGAATGGGAAATGCGATTCTGGGTACGCTCATTATGGTTGGGATTGGAGGGTTAATCGGAATTCCCATCGGAATTCTGGGCGCAGTTTACTTGACGGAATATGATCGAGTGAGCTGGTTTAGTACGGCGGTCCGCTTTACTACCGACGTTTTGACCGGTATTCCTTCTATTATCATCGGCATTGTTGTCTACACTTCCCTGGTATTAAAAACGAAGCATTTTTCGGCGATAGCCGGGGGAGTAGCCTTGGCGGTTATCATTATTCCTCAAATTATCCGCGCTACGGAGGAGATGCTCAAGCTGGTGCCGCATTCCATCCGCGAAGCGGCTGCTGCTTTGGGGATCCCCCAATGGCGTACGATTATGCAGGTGGTCATACCCTCAGCGGCTAAAGGAATTGTCACCGGCGCCATGTTGGGGATTGCCCGGATTGCGGGAGAAACCGCTCCCCTCATGTTTACGGCTTTAGGTAACACTTATTGGGCCCATTCCATTAATGAACCCATCGCTGCGCTGCCTTTGCAAATATACCAATACGCCATTTCACCCTACGAAAGCTGGCATCGCCAAGCCTGGGCCGGTTCTTTGGTCTTAATCGGCTTAGTGTTGGTTCTCAGCATTACAGCACGTTTGGCGTTCCGTTCAAAATATAAATAGCGCACAAGGAGGAAAGGTCATGGGTCAAAGTGTCAGTATTCGCAATCTAGTGGCGGGGTACGGGGAGCAAATAACCTTGAAGGGCATCAGTGTAGAACTGCCGGCTAACGAAGTAACCGCTATCATTGGGCCATCCGGTTGCGGCAAATCAACGTTTATACGCTGTATCAACCGACTGCATGAGACCATTCCGGGGACGAAAGTCGCGGGGGAGATCCTCTTGGATGGCGAGAGTATTTACGATATGGACTCCGTGCAATTGAGGAGAACGGTAGGTATGGTTTTTCAAAAGGCCAACCCTTTTCCAGCCATGAGTATTTACGAAAATGTGGTGGCAGGGCTCAAGCTGAATGGGGTTCGGGGGAAAAGTAAACTCTTGGCTGTGGCTGAGAAGAGTTTACGCAGGGCGGCCCTTTGGGATGAAGTCCAGGACCGCCTCAACTACTCCGGCATGAGCCTCTCCGGCGGGCAGCAACAACGCTTGTGCATTGCCAGAGCCCTGGCCGTGGAACCCTCCGTGCTGCTGATGGATGAACCAGCCTCGGCGCTGGATCCGATCGCGACCCAAAAAATCGAAGAGTTGATTTTGGAGTTGAAAAAGAACTACACGATTATTATCGTGACGCATAATATGCAGCAGGCAGCCCGGATTGCCGATCAGACAGCATTTTTCTTAAACGGGGAGCTTGTGGAGTTTGGGACGACTTCCGATATTTTTACCAATCCTGGAGATAAACGGACCGAGGATTATATTACGGGGCGATTTGGTTGAGAAGGGGGTATTTAAGTGCGTCAGTCGCTGGAAGAAGGGTTGGCTATACTGGTAGGCTTGCTTGGGCAAATGGGTCAGGAAGTGGATGCGATGCTGCACGGGGCGATAGTCAGTTTGACGGTATTGGATCAGGAGCAAGCAAGACGTTGGATTTTGCACGATGAATTGGTCAATGCTTTGGAATTACAGGTCAATGAGGAATGTGTGCGTTTGATCGTGACCCAACAGCCGGTGGCGCGCGATGTGCGCAAGATCGTTTCGGCCATGAAGATTGCCACGGATCTGGAACGCATGGCTGATTTGGCGGTGGGTATTGCCAAAGTAGTGAACAGGGTCGAAGGACCGCTCATTAAACCGCTGATTGATGTTCCGAAAATGGCTGATTTGGCCATTCGGATGATCCAGCAGGGTCTTAAGGCCTATGAGCTGGAAGATGTGAGCATGGCCGGAAAACTTGCCGAACTCGATGACGAAATCGACCATCTCTACAAAATGGTCGTCAAGGAACTCTTATCGCTGATGGGCTTGCATCCGGAAATGACAAATCAGGGCATGCAGCTGTCTTTTGTTGCGCGTTACATTGAACGAATTGCCGACCATGCCACAAATATCGGCGAGCACGTATTTTATATCGCTACCGGCGAACGAAAGGACCTTAATGCTTAACTAGACGCTGAATTCGCGGATGGCAGACTGCAATTCTAGGGCCATAGCGGTCAAACTTTGACTGGCCCCGGCCATGTGATTGATAGAGATTGCTTGCTCTTCCATGGTATTGGTTACCGCCTGCACCCGTTCGGACGTATCCTGACTGAAACTGCGGATGCGCTGTATGGAGCCAACCATCTGCTGGTTTCCCAAGGCGACTTGCTGAATGCTGGAGGAGATTTCTGTTACTTGAAGTAAAACATGGTTCACGTGGCCTGTTATTTCGGCAAATGCCTGCCCGGCTTCTCCGACGACGCTGATTCCGGTCTGAACGTCAGCTGCAGCCGATTTCATCGCGGCAACGGTAGAGTCAATATTCTCCTGGTTAGCTTGAATCAGGGAATTGATTTGTAAGGAGGATTCGCGGGATTGTTCCGCCAGTTTCCTAACTTCTGTGGCCACTACCGCAAAACCACGCCCCTGTTCGCCGGCACGAGCGGCCTCGATCGCCGCATTAAGTGCCAATAGGTTTGTTTCGGCAGCGATTCCGCTGATAAATGCCACAATTTCCTGGATCTGCCGGTTGCTCAGCGTCAGATTGTGAATAGCGGTGTGAACTTGTTGGGTTCTATCCCCGATAATTGCCATTTGGGTAACGGCCTTGTCAACGGCTTGCTGTCCAGTCTGGGTCGTTTTAGCTGTTTTTTCAGTCAGGTCGGTGACGCTCGCGCTCATAGCCGCAATTTGTTGGGCGCTTGCGGATACTTGTTCGATGACAACAGAGGTCTCATTGACCGCAATGACTTGTTGTTCAGTATCCGAGGCTGCTGCTGCTATGGCGGAGACAATTTGGGCGGCGGCACTGGAATTTTCCGAGGTAACAGCCTGGAGTTCCTCGGCAGATTCTGACATGAGTTGACTGGAGCCGGAGACTTGGCTGACGAGATTACGCAGGTTGGTGGTCATGATGTTGAAGGCATCTGCCAGCTGACCCACTTCATCGGTTGAATGAATCTTCAGTTCATGAACGGCTAGATGCCCTCCGGATACCTCTTGTACGCTTCTTAACATGGCTTGCAAGGGCGTGGCTAGGAGACGCGCGACAAATAGTCCTAAGATCAGGGATAAGAGTACGGTTATAAAGGGGAGAATAAGCAATATCCTACTGGCCTGCAGGAAGTCAAGATTATTTTGGCTTATCGTTTTTTTGGCTTCGTGGTCATTGTAGGCAATGAGGTCGGTTAATACGATATGTATTGAATCAAGCGTTATTAAAGGATCATTGGAATAGTAGTAGTAGGCTTCAAGTTTATTTTTTTGTTCAAATAGTCCTTGAGTGATGATGTCGAATGCCTTTTGCCGTTCAGTTCTGTAGCGGGTAAGGGATTCTTTTAGTTTTGGCAAGCGTTCGGTTTCATAGGAACTCTGGGCCTGCACGGCATAGGCGTTAAGATAGGCATCAATTTCTTCATCATTTTTTTTAACGTTATTGAGGATAAGCTGACTTCGAATAATATCATTCGGGGCCAAAATCAGCTCCCAGGACAAGGCTTCGGTCGAGCGGATACTGGCATTGGCTTCGTTAAGCAACTTAACGGCGGCTAATGAACCGGCATTCATCTGATTTACCGCTGAATTTTGCTTCTGGTAATAATAATAGCCGGTAAAACCGATCCCTCCCATAAAGATCGCCATGAGCAGAACCAGGGAGTTAATTTTATAAGCCATTTTCAAGTTGCGAAACCTAATCAAATTCTTACCTCCAATTGCTCGTGGTTTAACTCAGGCTAAGCCTGAATTTTAAATCTAAACGACCAGGTAAAAATTCCCTTCGGTTTTTTTTACTTCTCGTTTGATATGAGCTGCTTTCTCAGCGATGTGGGCGGGTGTGTAGGAGCTTCCTTTTTCGATGTAAAATCCAGCCAGGGCCACACTGAGATTTTCCGTGGCGGCACTGGTTTGGATTTTCGTTTCAAAGCGGCCTAATATATTTTCACAGCAAGCGACGAGCTCCTGACTCTCCATGATAATGATGAAATCATCGCCGCCGATGTGTCCGACAAAGGCGCCGTCGTCCACTTTGGCGGCCTCTTTAAGCAGAATTTCCCCGACCGATTTAATGGCTATGTCTCCCTGGGCAAAACCGTGCAGATCGTTATAATGCTTGAATTTATTGAGGTCAGCATAGATGACTCCGAAAGGCTGTTGTTGCTCTAAACGCTGGCGCAATTCCTGGTCGATGAGAATATTTCCCGGGAGTCCGGTCAAGGGATTGGCACCGCGCGCAATCTGAATTTGACGTTCTGCCATGGCCTTCATTAGGGCAGCCACCGAAACCATGCCCACGGGTTTTTGCAGTTTAACGACCACGATTCCTGCATAAATTTGCTGATCCGGACGCTCCATCGCCAAGCTGGCGGCCACTTCAATCGGAGTGCTGTCTTCCACAATCAAAGGATGCGTATCCATGATCAAAGCGATGTTGCGTTTAGCATAGAGCGAGCGCCCGTACTGGGTGCTCAAGGCAGCAAAAAATTTATCCCGCTGCAGAACCCCGACAATGCTGTCGTTATCGATCACGCCAATGAGCCATTGTTTGGGTTGGTTGCGAAAGAAGTTCTCCACGGTGACGGTTAAGGTACTCAGGTTAAATAAAGGCAAGGGTTCCAGCAGAGCAGAAACGGTGCTTTCTGCATGGGTTCGGATCCGGCGTTGAAACTTCAAAAGCTCTATGGCCTGGGCATTGAGTTCGGGTCGCTCGAAGCTGGGCTTGGCCACATAAAAGCCCTGAACATAATCGACACCCAGTTGAACTACAGTGCGCATTTCTTCTTCCGTTTCAACCCCTTCGGCAAGAATGCGGCAACCAATTCGTTTAGAAAAGGTGACAAAGGTCTCTAACAGCGCCCATTTTATCGAGTTGGCATTGACCCCGCTAATTAAGGAACGATCAATTTTCAAGAAGTCCGGGTGGAGTTCGGCGATAGATTGCAGGGAGGAGTAGCCTGCTCCGACATCATCCAAAGCAATGAGGAAACCTTGGCTTTGATAGTGGGCCAAAGCTTGACGAAAGGTGTGAAAATCATCAATGGCGCTCCGTTCCGTAATCTCTAAGACAACATTTGCGGGTAAGAGGCCTTCCTGCTGCAACAGTCTTTGCGTTTGCCCCGAGGCAAAATCGGGATCAGCAAGAACCTGAGGGTTGATGTTGAGAAAAAGCAACTCTGATGAGGCTAAGACCTTAGAGGCGGAAACAATAGCCGTGCGCCGGCATAGCGTCTCAATCGGATAGAGCTGCCCGACTTTCTCGGCAAAAGGAAACAGATCGGAAATATTGCTGAAACTTGTTGCACCTGTGGTTCTGGACAAAGCCTCAAAACCAAATATCTCTCCGTTTAATACCTGCAGAATGGGCTGGAACGCCGTTCTCAAATTATCTTCAGGTTGTTTAATCAGGCGGGCTATTTCAGCCCGGCGGGAAAAATACTGGGGATCCGGTTCTGCCTTGTTGAGAAGGAAGGCTTCTTTGACAGCGGCATAAAGCAAATAATCGCTGCTGCGGCCCGATTCGTTGCTGCAGAGTACAACACCGGAACGCAAGCGAACTTTTTCCTGTACCTCCTTATTGACTATCTTGTTTAGGCGGTTTTCCAGAGGAATGACCCACTTTTCCACAACCTCCGCGATCAGCCAGGGCGTATTACGGTCAGGGACAAAATAAACAACAAAATCGTCTCCTCCCCGGCTTTCCGCGAAAGTATAGCGGAAGAGATGCTTGTGTTGTTTAAGCGTACTTTCAATTTCAGTTTGCATTTCTTCCAGGATACGCTTGCACACTTTATGTCCGTGGCGAAACTCGATCTCGTGGAATTTAACGATGTCTAAATACACAATCCAAATAGGGTGGCCATTTTCCAGTAAACGATAAAGTCTTTGTTGCCCTCGATCAAATAGCTTCCACATGTTAGAAACCCCTTTTTGCGGCGAATCCGTGTTACCGATGAACGTTGATCTTAAGCCGAGTGTAATTTATTTTCGTAAAGTGTGTATTACCAATCGGTAAAGAGCGTGTAAGACGATCTAAAATTCTCGGAGAATTTTTGGGTAAAGAACAAGGAAATTCGACAGTAAACTCACTTTAAGCAGGAGTTTCCGAGCTGAATAGGGAATATAAGCGTAAAAAGCTTGGGGAGGATTGAGCAGCCGATGGTTATGTCGAGACTGATTCAGCGGGTTTTCCCGGTTGCATTAGTGGGTGCTTTTTTGCTGAGCCCGGTTCGGCCTGTGTTCGGTTTGTCTTCCCTTTCAAGTGTCGCTGCGTCCGCGTCCTCTGTTGCCGGTATATCGACCGCAGTCATCACACCGGCAACTGTTTTTCGGGTGCCGGATCGACCCAGTCCGTATGGCCCGGATTTTTTCAAAGTTATTAGCGCGCATCTGTATCATGTCTGGGGGACGCCGAACTCGGTGACGGCCTCGATTGATTTGGGGACTGCCCCGTCTTTTCTCGTTCAGGGGAACATCTATGTGAAAGACAAGGATTCCTTTTACCTGCGGGACACGAACGTGGATCGTTTGGTCGGGATCTATACGCCTCCCTACCAGGTTCTCGATTTACGTAAGGCGGGGCACATGACGGCTCAGGCTATTGACGACTTTATTCGCCAGGCTAACCCTTCAAGCCCTCTGGTGGGACAAGGGGCGGCCTTCTTGGAGGCCCAGGAGAAATACGGTGTGAACGCCCATTACCTGGCGGCCCATGCTATTTTGGAAAGCAACTGGGGGATGTCGGATATCGCCCGTGATAAGCACAATCTATTTGGCTTTCAGGCCTATGATGACTCGCCCTATGATTCAGCAGCCTATTTTCCGGGGTTTAGAGAAAGTATTCTTTATGTTGCCTACTATGTCAGGGTCAATTACCTGGATGCGAGCGGGAGGTATTATACGAGTTCCAATCTCAAGGGGATGAATACGTATTATGCGACCGACCCGGACTGGGCCGAAAAGATCGCTTCGGTGATGCAGCGGATGCGCGCTTATCAGGAGGGGGAATATGATCAAGCAGCCCTGCTGACGCTGACGGCGGCGCCGCCACCTTCTCCCGTTTCCATGCCGTCGCCGAGCCCCGCCATTCCGCCGGGCACGTCGTCACCGTCTAGAGGGACGACATCTCCGACACCGGAATCGGGGTTGGCAGCCAGTTATCCGCCAGGCACTTTGGGCCGAGTAGCTACGGATGCGCTTAATTTCCGGGCTGAGCCGAGTACCCAGGCTGCGAAATTAACGGTACTCTCAAGGGGAACGCCACTCGTCCTGATGGGAAAAAACGCTGAGGGCTGGTATCAGGCCAAAACAGGGGGGAAAACGGGCTGGGTTTACGGGAATTATGTGGATGCCGATGAGGTTCTGTCGGAACTTCCTGCGAATTCGGAAGTGCCACAAGATAAGATCTGGACCATTAAGTTTAATCTTTCGTTGAGCGCTCAGAGCATGACACCGGAGGCGCTTCAAGGTTATGTCAGCGTCGTTAACGCTCAGGACGGCTTTGTGCCGATTCAGGTTGTGCCCGATTCAAGTCCGGATGTGCTCTTGGTCAAGCCTCCGGCGGGAGGGTATCTGCCCGGGGGGGAATATTACCTGTATATTGCTAAGGGCTTAACACCGAAGAGTGGAGGGGCGCTGCCGGGTTCTGTCCGGATGAAATTCACGGTAAAAAAGTAGTTGACTAATCGATTCGGTATCCGTTATACTGAAGGTGTAAATGATTTTTGGTAAAGGAGGCTGTGATCCATGAGTGCATTAGTAACCATTGGCAACGTCAATGTCTATGGCAATGTCTATGGCAATGTAAGTGTCTATGTTGAGTGGATTTACGGCTTTAGTGGGTGAGGTTTTTCTTGTAAAACTTGCCACGGAGCCGTGAGGTTTCCGTGGTTTTTATTTGTCTAAAAAAGCCATGGGTGCTCAGGAGAAAGGTTCTCTTGATCCATGGCTTTTTTCTGTCTTTTCAAGGGGCAGGGTTTCTTGACGGATGGGGAGGGGGAATTCTATTTTGATGAATCCAGGTGTGTTGTTAAATCCCTATAAGGGTTTGCCCAAGGAGATTTATGTAATTTTTCTTTCTCGCGTGATCAATGCTCTCGGATCCTTTGTGATGCCGCTTATGACGATCATTTTGACCCAAAGCATTGGTATGTCAAAAGAGATGGCGGGGCTCTACATAAGTGTTGCCGGTCTTTTGTTTCTTCCCGCATCTTTGTTGGGGGGCAAACTTGCGGACACGTTGGGGAGAAAAAAGGTCATTGCTTTCTTTGACGGGTTGGCGGCGGGCCTGTATATTCTGGCTGGTTTTATGCATCCTTCGGTGAATATGGTTTATGTGGTGATTTTAGCCGGGGTGAGCATGGTGACAGCCGGTCCGGCTCATGATTCTCTGATTGCAGATCTAACTACCCCGGAAAGCCGAAATGGTGCCTATGCGCTTTCTTACATGGGTTGGAATATGGGATTTGCCATTGGGCCGGTGCTTGGGGGGCTGCTTTACAAGAATCATCTCTCGCTGGTGTTTTTCGGAGATGCTTTGACTGCCTTAATCGCGCTCAGCCTTGTTCTCATATTCATAAAGGAAACACTGCATCGAAGTCAAACGGAAATTTATGGACAAGAACGCAAACTGGAGCAGAGGGTTGAGGGTTCGATCTGGTCTGTTCTGAAGCAGCGAAAAATTCTGATCTATTTTGCCTGTATTATCTTCGGCTATAACTTTGTCTATTCGCAATGGTCATTCATGCTTCCGATACAGGTCCTGGAGTTGTATCCTGATTTGGGGGCACGTTATTTTGGGCTACTGGCTGGTTTTAATGGGCTGATTGTTTTGCTGTTTACGCCCCTTTTAACCAGGCTTACTGAAGGTACACAAAGCATTCGTAGGATGGTTTATGGGGGATTGCTTTATGCCCTCGGTTTTGGCATGTTGGGGGTGGTTCACACCCTTCCCTATTTTTTTCTATCCGCCTTCATTTTTACTTTGGGAGAAATTGTTCTGGCCATCAGCACAACACCGTTTATTGCCAATCACACCCCTGCATCGCACCGGGGTCGGATGAACGCTGTCGTTCCGATGATTTTTGGTTTGGGGCATACCTTAGGGCCGGCAGGCATGGGCAAGGTGTTGGCCTATGTGAGTATGGAAAATGGCTGGTTATTGATTGGAGTGAGCATGCTCATTTTTGCAGGTTTGATGTATGGGTTAGAGCGCTGGGAAATTTCGCATCGTGGAATTTCCATGGTATAATTAAGGTTGTTTTGCCTGGGCAAGCTTTGCCCAAGAGATATTGGAAAGATATTGAAAGAGAGAAACAGTGCATTAGACTAAGATAAGAGGAGAATGGGATTGGATCGTTCAAAACTTTTAGGCGAAGAAAGGGTTGGCCGCCTTTTGATTAAGTTCTCAGTGCCGGCCACTATCGGAATGCTGGTTAATGCTCTTTACACAATTATTGATCGGATCTTTGTAGGCCGAGGGGTTGGTTCCCTGGCTCTGTCCGGAATCTCGATTTCCTTTCCGATTCCGCTGGTGATCATGGCTTTCGTGATGTTGGTGGCATTGGGCGCGACATCCCTTATTTCCATCCGTCTGGGGCAAGGGAAAAAAGAAGAGGCGGAGCGGATTGTCGGGAATTCTTTTGTGCTCCTCGTCATCATCTCCTTGGCGATTACGCTGGCGGGGTTTCTCTTTATGGATCCCCTGCTCATTCAGTTTGGGGCTAGTGCTGAAGTCTTGCCCTATGCGAGGCAGTTTCTTCGGGTTCTCTTGTGGGGTGTGTTGTTCCAAAGCATTGGCTTTGGCATGAATAATTTTATCCGTGCCGAAGGGAATCCACGGGTTGCGATGCTGACGATGATTCTGGCTGCGGTTCTCAACACGATTCTGAACCCGGTATTCATCTTTGGCTTTAAGATGGGGGTTGCTGGATCCGCCCTGGCGACAGTGATTGCTCAAGCGGTAGCTTCGGTTTGGGTTTTATCCTACTTTTTTGGCAAACGGGCCTTACTCAGGCTGCGCTTGCGGAATATGCGCTTGGACTTAGGCATTGTGCGCGGAATCATGGCTATCGGGCTCTCTCCTTTTGTTATGCAGCTGGTCGCCAGTTTGGTGACGGTTATTTTTAACAAGAGCCTGGCACATTACAGCGGCGATCGGGCGATCGCTGCCTTCGGCGTCATCACCAGCCTGGTCATGGTGATCTTCATGCCGGTGTTTGGGATTAACCAGGGAGCGCAGCCCATCATCGGGTTTAACTATGGGGCGCGCAAATACGACCGGGTTAAGCGAGCCCTGCGTCTGAGCATTTATGGAGCGACGGCTATTATGTTAGCAGGGTTTATCGCGACTGAGTTTTTTCCCCAGGTGCTCATGAGTATGTTTGTTGCGAATGACCAGGCCATGATTGAGTTGGGTTCCCGTGGACTGCGCCTTTATCTGATGATGCTCCCGATCATTGGTTTCCAGGTTGCGAGCGTTAATTACTTTCAGGCTACAGGCAAGCCGAAAAAATCCTTATTCCTAACCCTATCCCGGCAGGTCATCTTTTTGATTCCGACACTTTTTATTCTTCCTCACTTCTTAGGGTTGGATGGGGTTTGGCTCGCCGGGCCTGTGTCAGACTTTGCATCTTCGCTGCTTACGGCGATTCTGCTCGCGCACGATTTGAGAAACTTACGGCTCCCTGTTGTAGGATAGGTGTAAGAGGCGAAAAACCATGAAGGCAGGATTCAAGGCATGAGAGCAAAACCCTTCTCTGGTTGGAGAAGGGTTTGCTCAGTCGCTTTTAAGCCCCTGTTGGTACCAGGCCTGGAACAGATCCAGGTATTCCTGGGCCTTTTGGACATAGCGACGGGCGGTTCCCCGGATCATTTCCAAGTCTTTTTCATTGAGTTCTCGGACCACTTTGGCTGGTGAGCCCATGATGAGTACCCGAGGGGGAAACGTTTTTCGCTCGGGTACGAGTGAGCCGGCTGCGACAAGGCTTTCTTCCCCGATGTCCGTCCCGTTGAGGATGATGGCACCCATTCCGATCAGGGCACCTCTGTGGATGGTACAGCCGTGCAGGGTGACATGATGGCCGATGCTTACAGACTCTTCAAGGACGACGGGTTGGTTTTGATTAACATGGATCAGAGAGAGATCCTGGATATTGCAGCGGGATCCGATGATAATAGGCGCCAGATCTCCTCTTAGAATTGTGTTAAACCAGATACTCACATCATCACCGAGGGTGACATCCCCAATCACCTGCGACCCCTCAGCTAAGAACACGTTCTTCCCGATTTTCGGTTCTCTGTCTTTAAACGGTAAAAGCATCAGCTTCCTCCATTGACAAATTCCTCTCATTGTAGCATAATAAGACGCAATTGAATAGTGTCTTGGATAGAGGCGCGGTTGATTATGAGTATGCACCGGGAGTTGGCAGATGATGAACGGTACAGAAAGGAATAACCGCCGAAGCAGAGTCCTGGCCGAGGGCTTGTGCTGGTTTCACATCGAATAGATGCCAAACTGTCACCCGGTGTCCCATCACGGGTGGAGCGCTATCTTGCACTGCTGGGTCATTTTTATGCGGATTCAAGGCGGTTTGCGAGAACACTCGAAAGCTGTCTTTTTTGTTTTACGAGGAGAGGAAGGAAATTAAGTGACTGTCAAGAAACTGCCTTTTAGTAAAGAACAACTGGAAGAAATGATTCAAGCGTACAAAAGCCCATTTCATATCTATGATGAGGCAGCCATTCGCCAAAATGCCCGCCGCTTGAGAGATGCTTTCGCTTGGGCACCGGAGTTTAAGGAATATTTTGCGGTGAAAGCCACGCCGAACCCGTATATCCTCAAAATTTTGCGTGAAGAAGGATTTGGGGCGGACTGCAGTTCCTTGGCCGAATTGATCCTAGCGGAAAAAGCACACATTTTAGAAGAAAATATTATGTTTACCTCCAATGATACTCCCGCGGAGGAATACCAAAAAGCGACGGATTTGGGCGCCATCATTAATCTGGATGATGTCACCCACATTGAATACTTAGAAAAGCATGCAGGCTTGCCGGAAATGCTTTCCTTCCGTTATAATCCGGGGCCGTTGCGCGCCGGTGGGAATGCAATCATTGGAAATCCGGAGGAGTCCAAGTATGGCTTAACACATGAACAAATTCTGCAGGCCTTGGTCACGGCCAGGGACAAAGGGGTTCAGCGTTTTGGCTTGCATACGATGGTGGTTTCGAATGAACTCGATCCGGGTTCCTTTATTGAAACCGCGAATATGATGTTCGATTTGGCGTTGGAAGTCTATCAAAGCCTAGGCATTCGGGTTGAGTTGGTTAACCTGGGCGGAGGGATTGGCATTCCCTATCGTCCGGAGCAGGAACCGGTGGATCTGGAATACGTCGGTCAAGGAATCAAGCAAGCGTATGAAGCCAAAATAGTCGCAGGTGGACTGCATCCGCTGAAATTGGCGACAGAGTTTGGCCGGATGATTACCGGGCCTTTCGGTTATTTGGTCGGCAAAGTCCTGCATAAAAAGGAAATCTATAAAAATTATATAGGCTTGGATGCCAGTATGGCGGACTTGATGCGGCCAGGGATCTATGGGGCTTATCACCATATCACAGTCATGGGTAAAGAGGATTGGCCGCTGGATCATGTCTATGATGTAACCGGAGGGCTCTGCGAGAACAATGATAAATTCGCTGTTGACCGAGAGTTGCCCCGGATCGACATTGGCGATATTGTGGTGATTCATGATACCGGAGCCCATGGCCATGCGATGGGATTCAACTATAATGGTAAGCTCCGTTCGGCTGAATTGTTATTAAAACGTGATGGTGGGGTTCAACGGATTCGACGGGCGGAAACGCTCGAGGATCATTTTGCGACCTTGGATTTTGGCAATCTATAAAGCCTGGTGGTTTTCGCTGTTCAGAGGCGGCCTTTCTCAAGTATAATGAGGGGGGCTGCCTCAGTTTTTCGCCCTGTTCGCAAGCAAAGAATGGTTAATCCTCTGGACATTCATCCAGGGGCAGACGGGTATCGGGCTTTTGCTGCGGAGTTTTGGCAAGCTATGGAACCAAGGCTTAAGAAATAAGGCAAGATCAAAGTGAACTTTGGGCTAGAAATGTCTAGGGGATGATAACGGTGGCTGGAATACGTCAGATCCAAGATTTTGTCCAGGAATATGCAGAAACGATTGCTGAGGTGCTGGATGTGAATGTGACGATTGTAGATGAAGCCTACATTCGCATTGGGGGTACCGGCCCTTATAAACAAAAAATCGGCCAAATTGTTCCGTACGGCTCCTTTTTCCGGCGCATTCTGGAAACTGGAGAGCCGGGGATTATCCGGGATGAGGATCGGAGTGAAGCTTGCCGGAGTTGTACGACCGCCGGGGAATGCTTAGAATTGGCGACGATGGGTTTTCCCATTCTTAAGAGTGGTGTTCCGGTCGGAGTGATCGGGATTATGGCGTTTACAGCGGAACAGAAAGCGAGAATTCTGGGCTCTTCGGGCAACCTTTGGAGCTTTCTTACGCATATGAGTAGCCTGTTGGAGTCAAAGCTTATGCTCATGGATGCCAACCGGAAACTCCAGTACCAGGTACAGGAAGTGATGGAGGCGGTTGGCCGAAGTTATTCTTTTGGTACGATGATCGGGCGGTCGTCTGCGTTTAAGGAACTGATTCGGGAAGCGGGACAAATCGCGCCGGGGAAGTCTACGGTGTTCATTCGCGGGGAGAGCGGTACGGGCAAGGAACTCTTGGCAAGAGCCATTCACAGTGCCAGTGCGCGCCAGAGCCAGCCCTTTATTGTGGTCAACTGCCCTTCAATTCCTGAGACATTGTTGGAAAGCGAACTATTTGGCTATGAGGCTGGAGCGTTTACCGGAGCGAACAAAGGAGGCCGGACGGGAAAGTTCGAACTCGCCCATCAGGGGACGATTTTCCTGGATGAGATCGGAGATCTCCCGCTTTCCTTGCAACCAAAGATCTTGCGAGTAATTCAAGAAAGAATGGTCGATCGGATCGGTGGAAAACGACTGATCCCGGTCGATGTGCGGGTAATTGCGGCTACAAACCAGGACATTGAAGGGATGGTGGAGAGAGGAGCCTTCCGTGCTGACCTCTATTATCGACTCAATGTTATCCCTTTAAATATTCCACCACTGAGAGAACGGAAAGAAGATATTGAGCTGTATCTACGCTTATTCTTAGAACAGTACAGCAAAAGCTTAAACAAACCCATTGCCTCACTGGATCCAGAGTTTATTCACTGGGCTAAGGAATACACATGGCCGGGGAATGTCAGGCAATTGCAAAATGTTGTAGAGTATATGGTGAATATGGCAGGGCCTGGGCAGGTGGGGCTCGACGATTTGCCCCGTGCCTTTTTAGGGCCGGGCGGGCGTTCGACCAAGGTTGATTTGGGCTTGGATGAACAAGTGGCTGAGTTTGAGAAGACCATTTTGGTGGAGTACCTCCGCAAAGGATCGTCTTTAGAGGAAAAAAAGCGGGTGGCCAAGGTGCTGAAGATCAGCTTGGCGACGCTTTATCGAAAATTAGAGAAATATGGGATGAACTAGGTTACTTATTCTATTTTTCTTCGCAAAAACGATAAACTGTTTCTCGAGGGTGAGAAGTGCATGCCTCCTGGATTCATTCCCGTTTCGAGCGGGATTGACCCAGGTTTTTATTTTTCTCACATGTGCAAAGGGCATCCTTGGGTGCAGTCTGTGCCAGTGGTAAACGCTGAACCCCAAAGTGGAAGCGCTTATCTGGCATAGAGTTTGCATTAGGATTTGCATTAGGAATCGATAGGAATGACCATGCGAAGACTACAGAAAAGAAGCCGGGTTGAGCCAGCGGAAGAGGGGGATAAATCATGCATGATGAATGGATCGCAATGCTTAGGGATGAGGTGAGGCCGGCACTGGGTTGCACCGAACCGGCAGCCGTTGCCTTTACGGTCGCCAAGGCACGCGATTTTCTAGGGGGTCAAATTAATCGCATCCGGCTTAGTGTGAGTGGCAATATATATAAAAATGCCTTAGCGGTTACCATTCCGAATACAGCGGAAGCGGGGTTGCAAATGGCAGCGGCATTGGGGTTGCTTTGCGGGGATGTGGATAAGGGTTTGCAGGTTTTTACGGGGGTTGGGATGGAGGATGTCATTAAAGCCAAAGAATTGCTGCGGAAAGGGGCCGTAGACATCCGCATCCTCAAGGCGGAGGGTGTTTATATCGAGGCCAGGGTCGAGGGCGAACATGGCTGGGCTGAGGTGGTGGTTTCGGGTGGACACACCCATGTTACCAGGGCTCTGGTTAATGGCAACTTAGTTTTCCGTGCCTCCGATCCGCTGAGTTTGTCCCGTCGCAAAGACAGGGATCTCACAGATTACAGTTTGGAGGAGCTGATTCAAGCGGTGGAACAGTTCCCGCTAGCGGATATCGCCTTTCTCCAGGATGGAATCGATATGAATTTGGCCATGGCTGAAACCGGATTGGCGTTGAGAGCGGGTTTGGGTGTGGGAGCGGGGCTTAAAGATCTGATGGAACGAGGAGTTCTTGGTTCGGATCTTAGCAATCGAACCAAAATGACCGTGGCCGCTGCGGCTGATGCTCGGATGGCTGGGGTGGATCAGCCGGTGATGAGCACGATGGGGAGTGGAAATCAGGGGATTGGGGCGATCGTCCCGGTGGCTCTTGTGGCGCGGGAACAAAAGGCCTCCTCAGAGCAAACCCTGCGAGCATTGGCCCTAAGCCACCTGCTTACGGCCTATGTGAAGACCTTTGCGGGTCGGCTTTCTACCATGTGCGGGTGTGCCGTTGCCGCCGGTGTGGGAGCAGCTGCAGCATTGACCTGGCTCATGGGGGGAACAACTGAGCAGGTCGCCGGGGCCGTGAAAAATATGATCGGGAACCTTGCGGGGATGATTTGCGATGGAGCGAAAGGAGGGTGCGCCTTGAAACTCTCGACCTCTGCGGGAGAAGCGATCCTGGCTGCCAATTTGGCCCTGACAGGGGTTAGCATAAGTGCCAAAGACGGCATCATTGAGGTATCGGTGGAGGAGACGATCCGGAACCTCGGCAGGCTCTCCTCCTCCGGCATGCTTTGTACAGAGGAGACGATTTTAGCTATCATGCTCCAAAAGGAGGATGTCGCGGTATAGGGTATATGCAAAATAACCTCACTGGCTGATTTCCTTGCCTCTTGAGCCGAATTTTGGATAAATACCCAGTCCTCTAGCCAAACTAAGATGGAAACATCAGAGCGAGGTGAGGATATGGCAAGCAAAAAACATTGGGGAGTGGCTATCGGGATCGTACTTAGCTTGATTCTCAGCAGCGTGGCTTTTGGGGCCTTAGGGGATCATACGATGGGGCGGGGGGCCAAGGGTCCCGAAGTCAAAGAGCTTCAAACCCGCTTAGCCCAGCTGGGCTATGTGGTGGGGCCGTTGGATGGAAAGTTCGGACCGAAGACCGATCAGGCGGTGCGCCGTTTTCAGCAAGAGCATGGCTTGAAAGTGGATGGCGTTGCAGGTGCGCAAACGATTAAGGAACTAAAGCGCTTAACTGGCGAAAGTACCAATGCAACGGGACAACCGGTGGGCTATAAGAATGTGGATACCAACTTGTTGGCTAAGTTAGTCAGCGCGGAGGCGCGGGGGGAACCCTATGTGGGCCAAGTCGCAGTGGCAGCGGTTGTCCTGAATCGGATCAAAGATGCGGCCTTTCCTAAGAGCGTGGCGGGTGTTATCTACCAGCCTGGGGCGTTTTCGAGTGTGAACGATGGCCAGATTAACATGCAACCGACCTCAACGGCTGTGCGGGCGGCCCAGGAAGCAGCTTCCGGAGTTGACCCTTCGCACGGAGCTGTGTTTTTCTTTAATCCAGCCAAGACTTCCAATCAGTATATTTGGTCACGGCCGCAGATCCTTAAAATCGGCAACCATATTTTCACACGCTAGGGGGGATGAAGATGCGCAAATATTGGAGTGGAGTACTGGCCGCCGCGTTGCTCCTTTCCTTGGCCTGGGGTTTTAATGAATATCGCTTGGCTAATAATTATCGTACGACGATGAGTAATCAAAACCAACGATCCTTACAGGACTTCGCCAGTCACTTAGATCAGCTGGAGACGGATATGGCCAAAGGGCAGGTGGCGAATTCGACCAGTCAGATGGCCCTTTATTTGGGGCGAGCCTCCAGTCGCAGTGAGGCCGCTGCCCAGAATTTGGCCCAGCTTCCGGCAGAGCAGACCGGGCTGAGCTACGTGGGGCAGTTCCTTACCCAAACCGGAGATTTTGCTCGAACCCTGTCCCAACGTCTGGCCAGTGGAGGAGCGATTACGGCTGAGGAAACGAAGACTCTGAGTAGTATGCGTGAACAGTTGATTCAGGTTAACCGCAAAGTTCAGGATTTGGTCGTTCGGGTTAATACTGAGGACTTGGTCTGGATGGAGACTAAGCCCAAGCTGAACTTGAGCTGGGGTAAGATTCAGCTTGCGGAAGCATCCGCTGAGGGCCAGGAGGGGGTTGCTACCTCTGTTCGGGGAGGGCTTGATCAGTTGGATGCCAGCTTGCAAAAGCTCCCGCCGTTTAATTACACAGGGGAATTTGCGAGCCATTCGGTGGATAAGCCATTAGGGCTGCCGAGTGGCGAGGTTAGCCAAGAACAGGCGCAAAGCAGCGCCCAGGAATTTCTGGCTAAAGTCGGGTATCCCGGAGTCGTACCGCAGTTTACCGGTAAAACCCAAGAACCCTTTGGCGGGTACGTGTTCCAACATGCAAAGACGTATCTTGAGGTCAGCCGGCAAGGTGGGGTTGTCCGTATGTTCCGGGATGAGCGGCAGCCGCAGGCCCGTACGCTCAGTGTGGATGAGGCGAAACGCAAGGCGATGGAGAGTTTGAAAGGGATGCCTTGGAATCTCGTCTTGACTTCGACGGAGGATTTCGGCTCTTATGTACAGGTTGAAGCTGTTAATGAGGAAAACGGGATTCGTTTTTACCCGGATAAAGTCAGGGTAATGGTGGCACTGGATAATGGGCAAATCATTGGCTATGATGCCACTCCCTATTGGGCGTTTCATCGAACCCGACAGCTTCCCGTACCGCGTTTATCTCTCACTCAGGCTCAAAGTAAACTGCGCCCAGGATTTAAGATCGCCGAAAGCCGGATGGCGCTCATTCCGATGCCGGGAAATCAGGAAGTCCTGTGTTACGAATTCCGAGGGCGTTACGAAGGGGAAGACTATTTGGTCTATATTAATGGGGTCTCAGGGGCGGAAGAGAGAATCCAACGGGTTATTCATACTCCCCGCGGGGAATACTTACAGTGAATAGAAATCCTAGGTATGATGAAGAGAGAGGGAGAATGCCTCCCTCTCTCTTCGCTTTGAACCGAAATTTTTCTAAACCGTTGCACCAATGAACCCCTCTATTATACAATAAAGCAATAAATCTGCGAAAGGAGAAGGGCGTGGAGGAGAACAGGGGAATGGGCAATAAAACGGTTCGCATCCAAGTCATCGGAACGCAATCCTTGCCGGATCGAGAGCCTGACGAGCCTGAGGAACGGATCGAATTTGTTACGGTGGGAACTTACCATCTGCGGTTCGCTGATTTCTACGTCATTTATCAGGAATCTGAACTAACTGGGATGGCGGGGGTCACGACATCCTTGCGGGTTCACGGCGGGCGGGTGACCTTAAATCGAATGGGGGCTGCCGAGTTGAAACAGGAGTTTGAACTCGGGGTGTTGCATCGCTCGGTCTATAACACAAGCTTTGGTTCTCTTTGGCTCAGTGTTTTGACAAAACGGATAGAGACTGACTTGACAGCCCAAGGGGGACGTATTAGTCTAGATTATGATCTTTTTGTTGATGATGAATTAGTGAGCCATAATGGCTTAGCGATTATAATAAAGGAGGAGCCCTTTCGATGAGCCTGTATGAACGTATTGTCGAAATGATTGAGCGCAACCTGGCCCGTGCCGCTGAGCGGGCCAAAGCCGCCGGTGAATTGTCATTTGAGGGGCTGCCATCCTTTGTCCTGGAAGAACCTCGGGAACGGCAGCATGGCGATCTCGCTACGAACTTGGCTATGGTGTTGACTAAACAAGCGAAGCGTCCACCACGGGAGATCGCGGATATTTTGCTTAAGAATCTTGACACAAAAGAAACTTGGATTGAGGACTGGAGTATTGCCGGCCCGGGCTTTATTAATTTTCGCCTCAATCCGGATTGGCTTGCTCATGTGGTTGCGGAGATTCTGAGAGAAGGAGAGGATTATGGCAGGGTTCAATTAGGCCAAGGGGAAAAGGTTCAAGTTGAGTTCGTCAGCGCCAACCCGACAGGGCTTTTACACATGGGAAATGCCCGGGGGGCAGCTCTGGGGGATAGCCTTGCTTCCCTACTGGAGATGGCGGGTTATGAAGTCAGTCGGGAATTTTATATTAATGATGCGGGCAATCAGATTCACAACTTTGCCTTGTCCCTGGAAGCACGTTATTTACAACTACTCGGCCAGGACGCTCCTATTCCTGAAGGAGGGTATCACGGGGAGGATCTTGTTGATACCATCAAAGGCCTGATTGCTCAAGACGGCGATAAATACCTGACACAGGAGCCGATCCTACGGCAGGAGTTCTTGGTGCGTTATGCTCTGGATGAGAAATTGCGGCACATTAAAGAAACCCTTAAAGAGTTTGGGGTGGAGTATGATGTCTGGTTCAACGAACAGTCTCTTCATGATTCCGGTTTTGTTCGGGCCACCATGGAGGAAATGGAGAAAAAGGGCTATATCTATGAAAAGGAAGGAGCTCTTTGGCTAAAATCTACGCTGTTTGGCGATGAGAAGGATGAAGTGGTGGTACGCAGCAATGGCACGCCAACGTATTTTGCGGCCGACATTGCCTATCATCGGAATAAATTTGAGCGCGGCTTCAACCGGGTGATCAATATATGGGGCGCCGATCACCATGGCCATGTTGCTCGGATGAAAGGGGCCATAGAAGCGCTCGGTTTTAATCCGGATGCCCTGCAGATTATCCTGATGCAGTTGGTTCGGCTCATCCAAAATGGAGAAGTCGTGCGTATGTCGAAGCGATCGGGACAATATATTACCTTGCGTGAGTTGATGGATGAGGTTGGCACAGATGCAGCCCGATTCTTCTTTATCCTGCGGGATCCCGACTCCACCGTTGAGTTTGATCTCGATCTCGCCCGATCCCAATCTGCGGACAACCCGGTCTATTATGTTCAATATGCCCATGCGCGCCTGTGCAGTATTTTGCGCCAGGCTCAAGAAACGCAAACGATCTTGCGCCTTCCAACGGGGGCCGAACTGAAGTTATTGCTGAATAGCCAGGAAGAGCGGGATCTCCTGAAAAAGCTGGCTGATTTTCCACGGGAGATAGCCTTAGCAGCCCGATTGTTGGAACCACATCGGCTGGCCCGCTATGTTCTGGATTTAGCCAGTCTGTTTCATACGTTTTACAACAGCCAACGGGTACTGGTCGAGGATGAAGGGTTACGTCAGGCTCGTCTCGGCCTCGTCAGAGGGACAAAACAGGTTTTGAACAATGTCCTGCGAATTCTTGGGGTGACAGCTCCCGAAAGGATGTAGGGAGAAGGAAAAATAAGGAAGAATAGAGAATATACCATTTAGTTTAGAGAATAGGAAAGGCGGTGGGATTTTGGCCCAACCTTTTGAACGGACACAAATCTCAGAAACGGACATCGCTCTGGAACTCTTGCAGGCCAACGGCAGGCCGATGTATTACCGGGATTTGATTGAGGGAGTGCTTTCCCGGCTGAAGCGATCCGCAGATCCCCAGCATATGGCAGCGGTGTTGACTCAAATTAACCTGGATACCCGTTTTGCCTTTGCTGGGGAGGGTGAATGGGGTCTCAAAGTTTGGGTGCCTGCACGTGGCACGAAGCGCATGCCTGCGATTACCCTGATGAACCGGTCCGTGGCCTACGATGATGAGGCCAAAGTGGATGCTGATGATGGGGATGCCAGCTATATTGATGACGAGGAGTTGGATGAGGATTTGCTGGAAGGCGAAGACGCCTTAGATGAGGAGGATGAGGGGAGTGAAGGAAGAGATGAGGAAGGCTGGGAACAGCGGGATTAGCTTTCCAGCTTGACATGTCCAATCTATCAGGCTAGAATAAAAAGTAAGAGAAAAATAGAGCTAGTGCGGCTATACGGACTAGCTTTTTTTATGTCATAACCGGAGTCGATCGAATCCGTGGTTAGAGAAAGGATAGAGAATTATGACAACAAGATTTATTTTTGTCACCGGCGGTGTTGTTTCATCCTTAGGCAAGGGTATAACGGCCGCATCTTTAGGTTGTTTGCTCAAGAACCGAGGTTTGAAAGTCGCGATACAAAAATTTGACCCGTATATCAATATTGATCCAGGGACGATGAGCCCCTATCAACACGGCGAAGTTTTCGTCACCGATGATGGGGCGGAAACGGATCTTGATTTAGGGCATTATGAACGCTTTATTGATGTGCCCCTGTCCAAGAACAGCAATGTAACGACCGGAAAGATATATTGGTCTGTGATCAGTAAAGAACGCAAAGGGGATTTCCTGGGCGGGACGGTTCAAGTCATCCCTCACATTACCAACGAGATTAAAGAGCGGATTTACCGGGTTGCGCGAGAAAGCCATCCGGACATCGTGATTACAGAGATCGGAGGAACGGTCGGAGACATTGAATCCCTGCCTTTCCTGGAAGCCATTCGACAAATGCGCAGCGACCTCGGTCGGGGAAATATTATTTATATTCATGTGACCCTTGTTCCTTATTTAGCGGCTTCCGGAGAATTAAAGACGAAACCAAGCCAGCACTCGGTTAAAGAACTTCGGGGAATCGGGATTCAGCCCAACATCCTGGTGTGCCGTTCGGAACACCAACTTTCTGATGATATGGTGGACAAGCTGGCGCTTCTCTGTGATATTGACAGTGATGCGATTATTCAGGCGATCGATGCTCCGACAATTTACGAAGTGCCGTTGATGCTTCAAGAAGAAGGGCTGGACGATATTGTCCTGCGCCGCTTAGGTATTGATGCCCCTGCGGCCGATATGACGGAATGGCGGGCGATGGTGGAGCGTATCAAGTCCCCTGTGAAGGAAACCGAGATCGCAATCGTGGGTAAATACGTCGAACTTCCGGACGCTTATCTCAGTGTGGCAGAAGCGTTACGGCACGCCGGAACGGAACATGGGGCCAAAGTGCGTATCCGTTGGGTGAACTCCGAAGCCATTGAAAATGGGGCTGTGGCCGATTTTCTGGATGGGGCCGGAGGAATTCTCGTTCCTGGGGGGTTTGGTAGTCGTGGGATTGAAGGGAAGATTGAGGCCATCCGTTATGCGCGGGAAAACAAGGTTCCTTTCCTGGGGATTTGTTTGGGCATGCAGTGTGCGGTCATTGAGTTCGCCCGCAATGTCTGCGGCATGGAGCGGGCCAACAGCACGGAATTTGACCCGGATACCAGTTATCCGGTAATCGATATTTTGCCAGAACAAAAGGATATTGAAGACAAAGGCGGGACAATGCGTCTGGGGATCTCTCCGGCGAAGCTTATGGAAGACAGCCTAGCTTTTGAGGCCTATCAGGACGAAGTGATTTACGAACGACACCGTCATCGTTATGAGGTTAATAATCAATTCCGGGCAGAATTGGAAGGCGCGGGCCTAAAATTCTCAGGTACCTCTCCCGACGGGCGCTTAGTCGAGATCACGGAATACCCGGATCACCCGTGGTTTGTCGCCTCTCAATTCCATCCTGAGTTCAAGTCGCGTCCGAACCGTCCGCATCCCTTATTCCGTGAGTTCGTCAGGGCGGCGCTCGGGGGCGAAGGGTAGGCGAGGGAGCTAATGGGGTATCTGGGTTGGGAAATGACCCACAGCGCCAGACTCACCCTATGAGCGAACAGACTAAACTATTTACTCGGCTCGGTTTCGGGAGGAGGGGTTCCTGGGGTGGGAATACTCCGCGGCACCACGCTCATCCGGATCGCTTGCAGATCAAACTTGCTGGTACAGGCTCGGTTAGGGGTCGAAGGGGTACTCACCAAATTCGCCATCGTCAGAGAATGACCTTCCGGCTGAGGATGTCCCGCCTATGAACCGAGCAGGGGAAGCCAGTTTGGCCTGAACGCGTCCAGGGTGAAACAGGTGCAGCTGAGCATCCCTACCCTGTAAGAATGACTAAGACACCGCTTTTAGCGGCAAGACTGATAGATACAGGACATCCCAGTGGCCAAAAGGCTTATTGGGTTACATAAGAGTGACAAAGCACCAGGAATGGAGGAGCGAGACCATGGCTTACGTCGCCAGATGGATCGATGAGACAGAGCGAAGGCGCTTTGATGATTTTGTGGCCGGTCACCCGAAGAGGCATGTCTTGCAGACCTGGGAATGGGGCGAAATTAAGAGCCGGACGGGTTGGCAGCCCTGGCGTTTGATTCTTGAGGAAAACGGGGAGATCGTGGCAGCGGTCTCCGTCTTGGAACGCAGACTGCCGGTGATCGGAATTCCCATCTTTTATGCTTCCAGGGGCCCGGTACTTGACCCACAGGATGAGCAATTATTTGATGCCGTGCTTCGCGAAATCCGCCAATTGGCTAAAAAACGCGGAGCTATCTTTTTAAAAGTGGATCCAGATATTCCATCACATGCCAAAGCGCTTGAGACGTATTTGCGTCGGCGGGGCTTTCGTCCGGCAGAGACTGGCAAAGGGTTTGAAGGTGTCCAGCCGAAATATGTCTTTCGTTTGGATATTGCTCCTGATGAACAGACGCTTATGGCTCAGATGAATCAGAAGACCCGTTATAACATCCGTTTGGCCCAGAAGAAAGGAGTTACGATCCGCCGTGGTACGCGGGAGGACTTGCCGGCGTTTTATCGGGTGTTAAAGGAGACGACCGAGCGCGACCAGTTTCTTGTGCGTGCGTATTCCTATTTTGAAGATATGTATGACAGCCTGGTTCCCTGGGGATTTGCTGAGTTGTTCATCGGTGAATATGAAGGGGAAATTATCGCGGGTACTTTAGCCTTTGCAATCGGGCAAACAGCCTGGTATATTTACGGAGCGTCTTCGAATGCTCATCGCAATGTGATGCCGAACACCTTGATTCAGTGGGAAATGATTCGTTGGGCTAAGTCGAGGGGCTGTACCCTTTATGATTTCCGCGGGGTTCCCGGACCCTCTCAGTTGAGTGAAGATTCCCCCCTTTATGGGCTGTACCGTTTTAAGAAGGGGTTTAATGGTGAGTACACGGAGTTTATCGGGGAATGGGATTTAGTCTACCGCCCGGTAATCTATTTTCTTTGGATGCGGTTGGAGCCATTTTATTCTGATGTGATCAAAGGCTTGATCGGTAAGATTCGCAACCGCAATAAGGGTAAGTGAGATGGCGACGCCAGCGGGAGGAAGGTTATGAACGGGGCTTGGATTGATGTGGATCTTGATGCGGTTCGTTCTAATTATCGCTCAGTTCTGGGCCTGTTACATCCCGGCGCGCGGGTCATGGCTGTGGTCAAAGCGGATGCCTATGGGCTCGGAGCCGTGGAAGTCGCCCGTACCTTGCAAGGAGAGGGTTGCTCGGCTTTTGCGGTGACCACGGTGGTGGAGGGGCTGCTTCTCCGGGAGCACGGCATTAAGGGGGTCATTCTTGTTCTTGGTCCGGCCGATCGGAACGAACTGCCTCAAGCGCTTACCGGGAGGTTGCATTTGACCCTGTCGAGCATAGCACAGCTAGAGGCTCTTCAGGACGTGGCGGAACAGATGGAGGTTAAGGCAGAGGTTCATCTGAAATTAGAAACGGGTATGGGGCGTACGGGCTTTTCGCCTGAGGAATTGCCCGAATTGGCCCGGTGTTTGCAAGACGCCCATTTTATCAAGGTGGAGGGTACTTATACCCATCTTGCCAGGGCTGGACAGAGGGATCAGGCTTATACGAAGAACCAATATGATCAGTTTATTGCCGATGTAAATGTTCTGGCAAAAGCAGGGATCGAACCGCGTTGGCAGCATGTTTGCAACAGTGCCGGGTTTTTGGATTATCCCGAGTGGCATTTGGATTTTGTTCGGGTAGGGACACTCTTGATTGGGCATTTGCCTGGATTGGGATTTCGGGGTCGGCTGACTCTGACCGATCCCTGGGCAGCTCGTTGTCGAATCATTTCCCTGCGTAAGGTTCCCCAAGGAACCCATGTGGGTTACCAGAGCGTTTATCGTACCAGGCGGGAAACTCAATTAGCGGTGATTCCTTTGGGGTATGCGGACGGCTTTGGGGTGGAGCCGCGCCTGATTCCCCAGGGACTTGTGGATCTATTAAAAATATTTATCAAGAACACCGCGCTGTGGCTGGGGTTTTCCCTTGGTCAAGATAAGCTCACTCTAAACGGCTATGTCGTGCGCGTGGCAGGGAAAATTGGCATGCAGCTGACGGTTTTGGATGTAGGTTTGCAAGCATGCCGCTTGGGAGATGTGGTTGAAGTTCCCCTACGTCGCGCTTCAGCTAATCCCCGTCTCCCGAGACGTTATTGGTCAGAAGGAAGAATATTGAGTGAACGATGCATGAAAGAAGGATTTTTGCTTCTAAGTCCAGAATATCCTACTTCAGCGGAGTGAGAGAACCAGAAACAAGGCTTACAGAACCATGGGCTGAAAGGGATGACTTAAGTGGCGAAGATTCTGGTGGTTGATGATCAACTGGGTGTAAGACGCCTCCTCTATGAAACGTTCCGTGAGAACCAACATGATGTAAAAATGGCAGCCAACGGAATGGAAGCACTGGAATTAGCAAAAACGTTTAATCCGGATCTGATATTAATGGACATGAAAATGCCGGGAATGAGCGGTATCGAAACGCTCCGGCAAATGAGGGCTATGAATTTAATGACCCAGGTTATCTTAATGACCGCCTACGGAGACCTACATAATATGACACAAGCCGAAGAATTAGGGATTATTCATTATTTGACCAAGCCGTTTGATCTTTTTGAGCTGCGGGACAAAGTAGCAGAAATCTTAGTGGCCCAAGAATCGAAATGAAGGGACAGATCTCCTTTTCCGCAAATGAGACAGGGAATGAAGCGGAAAAGGAGTTTTTTTATTTGAATGATAGTTTTTACGGCTAGGCTAGATGAATTCAATTTGTTGGCAGGAAAATTCAATTGAGTGCCGAAGTATATGCTAGAGAGGGGTGAAAGTCGATGATTCTAGCAACCCATGCTACGGTAGCCATTCAGTGTCCCCGGTGCGGGCAGTTGGAATTTCAGGCGCTTTCGCTCTTTGCCTTTTCGGGCCGAGAACGGGTTAATTTGTCTTGTGAATGCGGTGCGCCGCTCTTGGCTATGGCGAGTCGTGATAGGCGGCAGTTCAATATAGCGTACCAATGCGTCTTTTGCGGGGATACGCATTACTTGCGCGTGAACCGTAAGGTGATCTGGGGTAAAGAAGTGATGCCGCTCGTCTGTTCAGAAATGGAATCTGCCGTTGGTTTTATCGGTCCGAAACAAAGAGTTGCTCAGGCCTATCAAGAACGCGAAAAGTCCATCGGAGAACTCGCTGCTGAGCTGGGTTATGAAGAGGAATTTGAAAATCCGGAAGTGATGCTGACGATCCTCGACCATTTGCATCAATTGGCCAAGGATGGATTGCTTGGCTGCGGCTGCGGCAATCGCCAGCTTTCTTTTGAATTGTTGCCTGATCAGATTGAGCTTTCTTGCGAATATTGTGAAGCTCTCGGAATTATTCATGCTGACAGTCCTGAGAATATTCGCCCCATAGAAGGAATGACATCGCTCTATTTGGAAGAGAATAAAACATGGGAAATAAATCGCCCTGCCCGGGCCCAGCATTTAGCCAAAACTAAGGAGGAGGAGCGTTTATGAGTTTAGTTTCTGTCGCGGAGCTTTTGCTCCAGGCACAGAAGGGAAAGTATGCCGTTGGAGCCTTTAACTGCAATAATATGGAGATTGTTCAGGCGATTGTGGCGGCGGCTGAAGCAGAACAGTCCCCGGTTATTGTCCAGGCTAGTCAAGGTGCTATTAAATATGCCGGTATTGAGTACATTTCCGCTCTGACCCGTCTAGCCGCAGAAAAGGCGTCCGTTCCGGTGGCCTTGCATTTAGATCACGGGACAAGTTTTGCTCAGGTTATGCAGTGTGTACATAGCGGGTTTACCTCTGTGATGATCGATGGTTCCAAACACCGTTTAGAAGACAATATTGCCTTGACGAACAAGGTGATTGAAGCCGTGCGCCCGCTGGGTATCTCGGTCGAAGCGGAGCTGGGCAAGATCGGCGGCACAGAAGATGATATCTCGGTTTCCGAGCGGGATTCCTTGTTTACGGATCCGGGAGAGGCGGAGCGTTTTATGCAAGAAACGGGTGTTGATTCCTTGGCTGTGGCCATTGGGACGGCCCATGGGCAGTACAAAGGGACTCCGAAGCTTGATTTTGACCGCTTGGCAAAAATCAAGGAACGGGTCGCGGTGCCTCTGGTATTGCACGGTTCTTCAGGGGTGCCTGATGAGGCCGTTCGCGAGGCTATCAGGTTAGGTGTATGCAAGGTGAACATCGATACGAACATTCGGGAAGCCTTTGTCTTGGCGGCTCGTCAAGTATTAGAGGCAAATCCCAAAGAAATTGATCCGCGCAAGATGCTGGGGCCTGCACGTGACGGAGCCATCCATATTATTCGGGAGAAGATTCGGGTGTTCGGGAGTTCTGGAAAGGCGTAAGTGAGGTCTTAGTATGACCAAAAGGGTTGCTACGGAAAGGTGAAGTGAAGATGAAGTTTTTTCTCGATTCAGCGAACATGGATGAGATACGCGAAGCCTGGAATATGGGTGTTATTGCCGGGATAACGACAAATCCTAGCTTAGTTGCCAAGGAAGGGAAGAATTTCCACGAATTGCTCCGTGCGGTTGTGGGCATCGTGGATGGTCCTATTAGTGCAGAGGTTATTGCCCTGGATGAGTTGGGCATGCTCACGGAAGCTCGGGCTCTTGCGGCCATGAACTCAAATATTGTCGTCAAGATCCCGATGACAATGGAAGGTTTGAAGGCTGTTAAGGTTTTGGCAGCCGAAGGAATCCATACGAATGTTACGCTTGTCTTTAGTGCCATACAAGCGCTTTTGGCCGCGCGTGCCGGGGCCAGTTATGTGAGCCCGTTTCTGGGACGTTTAGATGATATCGGGGAAGATGGATTAAACCTTGTAGCGGACATCTGTGATATTTTTGAGGTGCATGGGATCGAAACGAAGGTGATCGCAGCCAGTATCCGCAATCCGGTTCATGTCCTGGAAGCGGCAAAGCTTGGCAGTGATTACGCTACGGTTCCCTTTGCCGTTCTCAAACAACTGTTTAGGCATCCGCTGACAGATGCCGGCATTGAGAGGTTCTTAGCGGATTGGAAGAAGTTAAATCCGTCAACTAACTAGTTTCAGGGCTTAATGAACCTAAAGAACGGCACCGTATGAGCGGTGCTGTTTTTATGCGAGGCTCAAATTTAGGCTTGAAGGCTGTGAAAAAGTATGGCACAATAAAAAGGAAATCAATAAATATGACACACTATTAGGGGGCGGGGATTTGGAAAGAGAATTAACCATGGAGTTTGCTCGGGTAACGGAAGCGGCAGCTCTGGCTTCGGCCCGTTGGGTAGGCCGTGGCAATAAAGAAGCAGCAGATGATGCGGCAGTAGAAGCGATGCGTTCGGTATTTGATACGATTCGGATGAACGGAACGGTCGTGATCGGTGAAGGGGAGATGGATGAGGCTCCGATGCTTTACATTGGGGAGCGTTTAGGGGGTGGAGATGGCCCGACACTCGATGTGGCCGTCGATCCGCTGGAGGGGACAAATATCGTTGCCAAGGGTTTGACGGGGGCGATCGCTGTGGTGGCTATTGCCAAACAAGGTGGGCTTTTGCATGCCCCAGACATGTACATGGATAAGATCGCGGTTGGCCCTGCGGCCAAAGGATGCATCCACTTAGATGCTCCGGTAAAGGATAATTTGGCTAATGTAGCTAAGGCACTGCATAAGAGCATGGACGACCTGACGGTCGTTATTTTGGATCGCCCGCGGCATCAACAGCTTATTCAAGACGTACGTGCGTGCGGGGCGAGGATTCGCTTGATTTCCGACGGAGATGTTTCGCCCGCAGTCGCTTGTGCTTTTGAAGGGACAGGAGTTGATATCATGATGGGGGTTGGTGGCGCACCGGAGGGGGTTTTGGCTGCAGCTGCTTTGCGCTGCATGGGCGGAGAGATGCAAGGGCGTCTGTGGCCGGAAAACGAAGAGGATGTTACCCGGGCTAAGACCTTAGGAATTGAAGACGTCCAAAAGCTCTTAACCCTTGATGATTTAGCCAGAAGTGATGATGTTTTTTTTGCTGCAACCGGCATCACGGAAGGGCATCTCTTGAGGGGAGTGACCTTCACAGCGCTTGGGGCTATGACGCACACGGTGGTTATGCGCGGTAAAACCGGAACGGTTCGCTTTATTGAAGCGCGGCATAGTTTTGATAAAAAGCCGAAATATGCCATGAAGGGTGTATTCTAAACGGTTAATTTTTTTCAATCGCTAATTGCTCTTGACCAAGGATTAGCAGACGTGTTAAAATATTTAAAGTTGACTGTTGCAACGGAAGAAGGTGAAGACATGAAGGAAAAGATTCATCCTAAATATGAGCAAACGACCATCACTTGTGCCTGTGGAGAAGTGATTCACACGGCGAGCACGAGGAAGGATATTAAGGTGGAGATTTGTTCAAAATGCCATCCCTTCTATACCGGCGTCCAACGTTTTGTTGACAGCGGCGGACGGGTTGATCGGTTTAAAAGGAAATATGGGATGCAATAACAACGGCCTGCGGTCGTTGCTGAAAAAAAGGCAGAGCGCGCGCTCTGCCTTTTGCGTAAGATAACAGCAGGAGGATGGGGATGAGTAAACCGGTTCAGTATGGTGGCCAGGCGGTGATCGAGGGCGTGATGATGCGCGGGCCCAAGGAAAGTGCGATTGCCGTACGCTTGCCCAATGGCGAGATCGATGTCACGCATCAGCCGATTCATGCATGGGCTTCCCGGCCGTTTTTAAAGCTGCCTTTGATTCGCGGTTTCGTTGCCTTAGTGGATTCGCTGGTCGTCGGCATTAACGCCCTGACATTTTCTGCGAATCGCTCGGTTGGGGAAGAAGAGGAGGAATTAGGTTTCTGGGAGATGTTTTTGACGGTGGCCGTCGCCTTGGGGCTGGGGCTCGTTCTTTTTGTGGGGTTACCCACTGGAGCAGCCCATCTGCTGCAGGGTAAAGTTCCGGGAGTTGTGCTGCAGAACTTGCTCGAAGGCTTTATTCGCCTGAGTGTCTTTTTAATTTATATTCTGGGAATTTCGCGGTTAAAAGATATTCAGCGGATTTTCCAGTATCATGGAGCAGAGCACAAGGCAATCTATACTCATGAGGCGGGCGAGGAGCTGACGGTAGAAAATGCCCGCAAATATTCCACACTTCATCCGCGCTGCGGTACGAGTTTTCTTTTAATTGTGGTGGTTGTTAGTATTTTCGTGTTTGCCTTTTTGGGCCTGCATCCCCTTTGGTGGCGCCTTCTATCGCGAATTTTGTTGATGCCCGTTGTGGCAGGGCTTGCTTATGAAGTCCTAAAATTTAGCGCTCGGCATTTGGATTCTGCCTTGATGCGGATCATGGTTGCCCCAGGCCTTTTACTTCAGCGTTTAACCACGCGTGAGCCGGATGATGCCCAATTAGAAGTGGCTTTGGCTGCACTCAAGGGAGTATTAGAGTCTGGCCAGGAATTGACCTAGAGGTGTAAGATGATTGAGAAATTGGCAGAAATCGAACGCAAATATGATGAGTTATCTCAGCTCTTGAGTGATCCGGAGGTTATCGCGGATCAGGGGGCCTGGCAGAAGTATGCCAAGTCTCAGGCGGGGCTGACAGAAATCGTGGAGGCTTTCCGGGAGTACAAAGACACTGAACAAGAACTCACGGAGACTCAAGCAATGTTGTCTGAAAAGCTGGATCCTGATTTTAGGGAAATGGCGGAAGAAGAGCAAAAAGCCTTGCAGCTTCGCAAGGTCGATCTAGAAGAGCGCTTGAAGATCCTGCTTCTTCCCAAAGATCCTAATGATGAGAAAAATGTGATTATGGAGATTCGAGCGGGCACCGGAGGGGAAGAAGCTGCCCTCTTCGCCGGAGATCTCTACAAAATGTATTCCCGGTATGCAGAAAAACAAGGCTGGCATATCGAACTCTTAAGTGCCAGTTATACGGATATTGGTGGATTTAAGGAAATCATTTTCTTAATTGAAGGGCAAGGTGCTTTTAGCAAGCTTAAGTTTGAGAGCGGGGCCCATCGGGTCCAGCGCGTTCCGGCGACGGAATCCGGCGGGCGCATCCATACGTCGGCAGCGACTGTGGCCGTGTTGCCGGAGGCCGAAGAGGTGGACGTGGACATCAACCCTAACGATGTTCGCCTTGATATATTCTGTTCCAGTGGGCCGGGTGGCCAATCGGTGAATACGACACAATCTGCGGTTCGGGTGACCCATATCCCAACCGGGATTGTGGTTTCCTGTCAGGATGAAAAATCCCAGCTCAAGAACAAAGACAAGGCGATGCGGGT
>JAJZPA010000161.1 GCA_021811425.1 Bacillota bacterium
CCGGACAAAGGCAGAAACACTACCGGCATTCAGCACTGCGAAAGTGAAGACGCTTAAATTGGCTACATCCTGTACCCAGGTCACATCCGGGCTGGATGTTGCCGTCACACTTTCACTGCTTTCCCAGAACCTGCGGCCACTCAGCTGAACTTGCAGCGAACCATCAGGCGTACTCCCTAAGGGCCCTCCACTGCTGCTATACATCCGAACACCATCCCGCGCGGGGGTTAAGGCCCGAATGTCGCCGGTAATGGTGGCCTTGACCTCCACCGGAATCGGAATAGGGCTGATCATTTGCACAGGAACCGGCTTTTGAATCTGCCCGATGGACTCCACATGTCGTATATAGAGCTGGCCTTTTTCATCAAGCCGCAAAACCCGTAAGGGATATAACCGGAAAGCCTCTACTTGGTGAATCGTAAGATCTCCTACACCTAGAATTCCTAGTTCTAAACGCAGTCCCGGGATCCCCACCTTGGTTTCAAAAACACGCGTAAAAACCTGCGGTTCTTCCGTAGGACTAAATGAAAAAACAGCAATTCCACCTGCTCCCATATTGATCCGTGCGAAGCAGGGGGTTCCGGCCGGATGTACCGCCAAGGTCAGCTGCAACTCCCAACGCTGATTATCCCCTGCTTGTACCGAAACCTCAAATGCTTGCCCTATACCGGCCTTGGGCCCACCCGGGTGATGTATGCCAATAGCACGTGGACCTTGCGGGGGACCTATCCACTCCCATAATGTTGACGAATCCCCTCCTGTTCGCTGCCAGCCATCCGGAAAATCCGGATGGCTTTCTTGAGCCAAGAGGAAGTCACCGTTATAAATTTGGTTTACTAATTCCATGATTTTACCCCCAGAATGCCCCTGCCAACACTTCCCGAACATCTACCATGGGGCTGGGAATATCACCACCCCACGGCTCCTGAATCCACTCCTATGCCTGCCCCCGGGGAATAGACAGGGCCCATTCCATAGCCGCCACCTCCGGTTTTCCGTATCTATTCATCTATCTGTGGCGTTAATATTCTATGCCGCGGACTGCTCGGGCCGCTCCTTAAGGTATAAAGAAAACTTGGCTGGCGCCAAGCCTTTGGCGACGGCGGCCGCCTAGTTGCACTTATGCCACCACAAAGATATACTTCCTGAATGGTACAAAAAAGGCAGTCTCCTCAGGAAAACTGCTTGAAAGAAAACTCCCGGCTTCTGAACATTGGACAAGTCACGGTGAACCCCGATTAACTCTGCAGTTCGAACAAATCCTCAATCAGATACTTTGTTCGTACTGTAAGCAGCCGCTCAGGTATATAATGTTCAACGATCTTCAGAGCTTCGTCCGCATTAGTCAGTTTCATATAGGCAATCAATGCCCGAAGATCATCGATGTCAGAATCCCGACCCGCCAAAACCTTCATGGCAAAAAGGTACTCAGGATGTACCGTATAGACTCTTAATCCCGGATATTCAGCCCAGAGAACTTGCGGTGGATTACCGTAAAAGAAACCTTTTACTCCATCATTCAACCAATCTTCTCTAAGCCCTTCTTCACGGGCCATCTCCTCCACTGCAATGCGGATCTCGGGCTGATCGCCAAAATAGGCATCAATATCTTTAGTCGTTTCCCGATTCCGAATCACAAGGAGCATAACCGCCCCACCAGCTAATATGATTTCACCGGTTACCTCTTTGGCGATCAGCTTTTGCCCCAGCATTTTGAGGTACTTCTCCAGTTCCTGCGTATTCATTCGGAATCCTCCTATACCCGCGACAACACCCTGTCACCCGTAAAGATGTTTCTCATCTTAAAAGGAACCGGTGTCATAGCCAACTGCCAGGCTCGCAGCCGCCATCCCTCAAACAAAAACCAGGGTTCATCCAGATCATAAATGGGATTTCTCACCCACTTCGGAGTCTCCATTTCAAAATGAAAACACAACCAATCTATTGCAGCCACAAAGTAAACCAACCATCGCCACGTTTTAATATTTTCTGCGGATGTAGGCAAAGAAGTCATCAGCATGCGCACCCTTTCCGCAGCAGTGGCAGAATAAAAATCATCCAAAAAATCACCAAGGACGCGATACGGCTCCGCTGTTCCCTGACTGATTTTTTCAAAAGCCTCTGCTGCAGTTTGACGATAATACTCCATTCGCACTGCTCCTGACAGAAAAACGTAATTTTACCCTGCAACAATAGTTTACCATATACCTGGAAAATATTCCAACCCTATTCCTCCCGCTGATCAAATACACGTCGGCTCTTCTTCTCACTCCGGGGCAGGGAACCGAAGGGAAGAACCTCGACATCGACAAGGATACCAATGTTCGACTCATCCACAATAGAGGCCAAGGCAACAATGTTCTCCCGAAAATCCTGATATGCAGGGAAAGGCTAAGGTTCCTTGCATCAGCCGTTGGCGCGCAATCTCCACATAAACTGGATTGATTTCAATGCCAATAAAGCGCCGGTTAAATTGCTCTGCTACCAAACCCACCACTTATTCTCACAACCAACTTCTCCTACCTAAATGATTTGGCTTATCCGATAAAACATATATTCGATTGCTCCTACTCAATCTCCTTTTTTACAAACAAAAAATCTCTTTGATCTGGCCCATGCCTAACGTTCATAACTGTCGTCCTTGCACCCTAGCCATATTACTCATTAAGGAGCGCCACTATGAAATTCCTATTCCAAATCCATCCAGATTATTTGCAAAACCCGGCCGGAGACACGGTACAGATCGTGTCCACCGGACGCGCATTAAAAGCTCTGGGAGTCGATGTCGCCCCCTGTTCGCTGCCAGCCATCCGGAAAACCCGGATGGCTTTCGTGGGCCAAGAGAAAGTCGAATGCTCACACTTTCACCCACTTGGCCACGATAAATCCGGGTCGTCCTTCTCTTCTTTCTTCTAAAGCGAGTGCCTCCGCCGCCGTAGCCACAGTGGGCGGAAAAAAGAGACATTGCCCCAGTTCCAAACGTCCGCCCACTTGCCAGTGGCGGATATCTTTTTCGGTATACAGTTTAGCCTGGGCAAAAACCGACGTCGGTTTTTGCTTCGCTGCCTCTTGGTAATATTCACTCCATGGACTATCTCCGGCGATCACCCCGATCAGCAAGCATCCGCCGGGCTCCAGGCAGTCATAGAGTTTGGCCAAAACCTGCTCAGGCTGGGATACGAATTCGAAAGCTGTCATGGAAAAGATGCCGTGAAACTTCCCCAGTTGGTCCAGAATTTCCGCAATATCAGCTTGCCACCACTGCACTTGTCCGCCCACAGCAGTGATTCTTGCCTGGGCCTTAGCCATCATTTCCCCGGAAACATCGACAGCCGTCAGAGCATACCCTTCTTGGATCAGCCAAGCCGTATACTGTCCGGTACCGCAGCCTACCTCCAAGACCCGCGCTCCTGACGGCTGAAACATAGTTTGGGCTAAAACCCGTTCCACCTGGTCCGCCGCCTTCCCCAGCTCTGTCCCATACCAGGAATCATAAGCCGCCGCCACTCGATCAAAAATGGCTTCCGTCATTTCACACCCCTCTCTCATTTTCCAACACCCGCCAAAGCAACTCCGTAATATCCATAACTTCCAGGGGTAACTTCTCCTTCCGGGCCGCTTCCCGTAGGGTTTGGACACACTGTTGACAGGCTGAAACCAGGATGGACGCTCCGGTCTCCACAGCCGCTCCGACCCGCCGCCCGGCAATGGCTTGGCTCAATCCAGAGTCGACCATTTGCAGGTTCCCTCCACCCCCGCAGCAATCGGCCAGCTCTCTGTTGCGGCACATTTCGACATAATCCAGCCCGGGAATAGCCTGCAAAATGTCTCGTGGGGCCTCATAAACCCCGCTATTGCGACCTAAATCACATGGATCATGGTAGGTAACTGTTTCTGAGATTCCAGCAGGCATTAAGCGCTTCTCTCGCAGCAAGCGAGCAAAATATTCCGTCACATGAAGAACCTCGAAACCCGCTCCCTTCTCAGCCTCACCCCCAGCCTCACCCAGTAGGCGCTGGTATTCCTCACTCCAGGTATGAAAACAAGAGGCACACCCAGTGATTAAAGTCTTTACTCCCAGAGCGCGAACTTTTTCCATGTTGTGCCTGGCTAATGCTTGCGCTTCGCCTGACATCCCGGCAGAAATCAAGGGAAAACCGCAGCACCATTCCTCCCCACCAAGGACCGTATAACTGACCTGACCCTGTTCCAGGATTTTGACAATACTCTGGGGAATTTCAGCCAGTTGAGGGTAAAAGGAAGAAACACAACCAACAAAATAAGCAACTTCGCTTCCGTCTTTACTTTGTGGCACCTCAAAATCGTCGAGATCGTCTGTCCAATCCAACCTATATTCATTGGCCGTAGCACTGATATTATGGGTCAAAGCAATTTGCTCACTCAAGTGCCGGAAATTAGGGTGTAACCTTCCTTTTTCACGCAAACTTTCCCGCAAGTCCAGCCAAAGTTCCCGCGTATGAATACCTGCGGCACAGATTTCCTCACATCGTCCGCAGAGCGTACATTCCAGCAGCCTTCGAGTATAGAACTCTGTCATTTTATCCGACTTATGTTTTAAAAATATATCTTTGGCTAACGCTATCTTGCCGCGCGGTGAAGAAGATTCCCACTTAATTTCCTGATAAACCGGGCAAACGTTGCGGCAACTCCCACAACGCCCGCACACATAGCTGGCCTCAGCGATTTGCTCTTCTAAATTAGTTTTTGTCTTAGTCATCTTTTTCCCTCCCCGCCCTTAGAAGCGGACGCAGAGCTCCGAGAAAACCCATACCTAACCCGAATACCGGTCGACTGAGGAAAAAAGGGGCCTTATAAGCTTTTCCCGGATTTAAAATGTTGGGGCTGTCCAGCTTTTGTTTGCGCTCCCAGCGTCGCTTTAATGCTTTTGAAGTATACATGTCGCTCAAATACGCTGTGTTCCATAAGCCAACGACATAGGGTTTTCCCCCATAAAACTTACCCACGGCATAAATCCGGCTGATGAAGCTGAGATCGCCGAGATAGCGGAGGGTATTGAGTTCATCTGAAGGAAACAGAGTCATGAGCAGCACCGTTTGCGGGGACACAAGGTGGGCATAAGTCACGACAACGGTATGTTTTCGGTTTGCTAACTTCGTCAGTGCTTCATGAAAGGCCGCAAAATGTTCGACAGGTAAAAGCAGTTCGGCAGCCTGCAGAGAAGGCCATGTTTGCTTCAACCGTAACGCTTTAAAACGGCTGCTCCATTCTGCTTCCCCGGCTTCCGGAGCTAAGACCTCTCCCCCTAACGACTGGACTTCACGTCGGATCGTCCTGACCGCTTCTTCGACTTCAGTTTGTCTTGCGGCCAAATCCATAGCCAAGCAATAACGTTCCTGCGGAAGTTCCAAGGCATACCCCTTTTTCTGCAGGACTGCCACAAACGTCGGGGAACTAAAATGAATGTTGAAAACAGAAGAGACCTGGCCTAACCCCTGGAGCAATCGACCCGTTGGTCTGACATCCCTGAAAACCACGACCAGATGAGTCTCTTTTTCCGGGAGCGGGCGAACCTTGAGATGTGCTTCGGTGATCACGGCCCGGGTGCCTTCCAGGCCAAAAAAATCATCAAAGCAGAGCCCACTCCCTTCTAAGCCAGCCTCCACCTCCGATTTTAGGCCGGGATTATCAACCTGAACAATTTCTCCTCCGGCTGTTACCGCACGAACCCCCAGTATTTGTTCCCTTAAGTGTCCATAACGAATCGAACCGATGCCGAGACCGCCCAGGGAAATCCACCCTCCCACTGTGGCCGCAGGGGCACTGGTAGGATACGAACGGAGCGTATACCCCTGACGGCGCAAGCGTTCATCCGCATCGTACCAGGTCGTTCCTGCTTGGACCCAAACCGCCGCTTCTTCGGCTTTACCTGTCGCATGCACCGCCCCGACTCCCTGCATGCGATTCATATCCAGAACAATACCCTCCTGAACTGGAACTGCATTAAAATAAGCCGAAGAACCCCCTCCTCGAACCGTCACAGGTATTCTGTTCTGGCAAGCCCAGTGCATGAGACTGGCTATCTCTCTCGGTTCTTCCGCTTGAACCACCGCCCGGGGCCAGGGTTTGGCGAGTAAACGCACCAGGATAGGCGGAATGTAAGCGATGTCTTTCGTGTACTGTTCCAATTCGAAGGGATCAGTCGTCATTCTGGAACCGAAAATCTCTTTTAAAAACACCTCCACCTGTAACCCCCTCTTTCTACAAATATTTCCTTTCCTGCATGATTCATCCACCTGAAAGGTTCATCTGAGCACAGCGATTTCCCAACCCGAGGTAAACTTTATCGTTTTTCCGACCCTGCAACTGCGAACAGTTTATCCCTTGGGGGCATGGCGGGCCATTTCTTCTTTGAGCCAGGCGGCGGCCTGCGTAGCATTCATGAGCTGACCTAATTCTCCGGCTAGGTCGCTGGGCTCGATCAACGCCAGCCAACCTGACCCGTAGCAATCCTCATTGATTTTTTGGGGCTGATAAAGCAACTCTTTGTTAACCTCGATAATCTTACCGTTCAGTGGCACCTGCAAGCGTCCTGCCCATTTTCCGGATTGCATCGAACTCAGCAGTTTACCGCTCATCGCCTCCTTGCCTGCCTTGGGCAATTTGACGAAGGTAATCTCCCCGGCCAACTTCTGGGCAAAATCGTTCATTCCAACCCGCACTTGGTTTCCTTCCACCTTAACCCAGGCATGATCAGCCGTATAATAAAGTCCTTCCGGTAAGTTGTAACCCTCGACCATCGGCATGCGAAAAACCTCCTCTATGAGCAACCTTCTAACCCTTACATTGAACGGATCCTTACGCTGAACGAAACCATGCTCTGACACTCAGCAGGAACCTCACCTCGGCACCCTCCAGCTTGCTACTCTTTGTTGGCCGGAAGGGCATTGATAACAGCCTGAGCCAGATCGGCGGCACAGACTCCCGGAAGATCTAATTTCTTGGCCTCGATAACCTGGTGCAGAGCCTGCTCGATGCTCTCTGGTTGGATGCCCAATCCGGTTAAGGCTTGGTTCAAATCGCGTAATCCTTCTTTCGGTTCCAAGCTGAAATCCCCACTGAACTCCACATCGATCAT
>JAJZPA010000162.1 GCA_021811425.1 Bacillota bacterium
CGGCGATATCATCATCCTCAATTAAGGGTAAAGCATAGGGTAAAAATTCTGCACGCGACACGAGGAACACTCCTTTCCAGATCGACTGTCATACAATCGTATCAACCGCCACACCATCACCTCAGCGTGTCTCTCCGTTCACTGAGCTTCTAGCTCTCCCAGCCAGTTGGCAACGATGCTGTCCCAAGCGTAATTCTTCTCAGCATAGTGTCGTCCGTTGACGCCTAGGGAGCGGCCTTGATCAGGTAGGGCATAGAGCGAACGGATCGCCTCCGCCAGAGCCTGGGGATTTTCCGGTTCGATGGTTACTCCGGCCTGCGCCTCCTGAATCAGCTCCACGGCCTCTCCTTCCCCGCTGTAAATGAGCGGTACGGCACAACCCATGGCCGGAAAGATTTTCGAAGGCCGGGCTCCTTCGAAGAGCTTGAGCTTCTTCAGGGGTACAATACTGGCCGCTGCCAGCGAAAAGTAGCGCGACATCTCCGACACGGGCTGGAACCCTAAGAATTGTACGTTCGGAAGGTGCAGATCCTGAGCCATGGCTTCAAGCTTCGGTTTCTCCGTCCCATCCCCCAGGAAAAGGAACCTGTAGTGCGGCTCAGCGCGTAAGATCCTGGCGGCCTCTAAGAGGGTCTCTAAACCTTGGGCATAGCCCATGGTTCCCGCGTAAATCAAGACGAATTTACCTTCCAGACCCAACGCTCTGAGCGTTGGCTCATGCGGCGGCTGCGGCTGGAAAAGATCCAGGTTCACCCCATTGGGAAGAAAGGTGATCTTTGCTGCCGGAATCCCTCGCTTCAGCCAAGTCTCCCGGATTCCCAAGGTGACTGCGGCAAGCTTCCAGGATTTTCGGTAAAGCCAGCTTTCCAGCCCTTCAGTGAGTCGGATCAGCGTATGGTTTTGAACCAGGCCTAAAGCCACTGCAGATTCCGGCCAGAGATCAGAGACATTGAAAATAAGTCGGGCCCGTTTGAGCCAACTGCCGATGACGGCCGTCATACCGAGAAAGAGCGGCGGCGATTCTACAAAAAGATAGTCACAGGAACCGGCTTGGGCAATGCCCCAGAGCGAGGAAAAGGTAAAGGAAAAATAGTTGAGGAGGCGTTTCCAGAACCGCCCCCGCTGGACAGGGTAGACCCACGTCCGCAAGACCGTTAGCCCCTCCACCTCATCACGCATAAACCAGTGACCGCGGTACTGTTCAGGAATAATCCCGCTGGGGTGATTCGGAAAAGCCGTCACCACCGTCACACTATGCCCAAGTCTTTGTAGTCCTTTCGCCAGTTCTTTGAGGCGAACCTGAGCCGCCCCGGTCTCCGGCGGAAAATACTGAGTCAGAATCAAAAATCGCATGTCTTTGTACTGACAACCTTTCTCTTAGTCTGCCCCGAGGTTGCTGGATTAGTACTTACCCGTTACGGGCCCAAGCGTCGAGGATGCGGACAAACGCTTCGGCAGCATCCCCTTGGCCAAAAATCCCAGGGTGTTGGGCCTGAGGCTCCGCTTCATGGAGTGCTTGCAGGATCGCTTCGGCCTTGGCCCCGGCCAGACGGTTCCAACCCGTTGCCACCGTCTCTGTCCATTCCGTCTCCTCCCTGAGGGTAATGCAAGGAACCTCGGCAAAATAAGCCTCTTTCTGCACTCCGCCGGAGTCTGTCAAGATCTTGGCTGCCCCGGCTTCCAAGGCGATCATGTCTAAATAACCGACCGGATCTAAGATTCTAACCCGGCTGCCGATCAAGCCCTCCAACCTCTGTTCCCGGATGGTCTTGTGCGTACGGGGGTGCAGGGGAAGAAGAATCGGAACCTGGATCTGGCCTAAGGCTGTCAAGATCTCCTTGAGTCTTGCCGGCTCATCCGTATTTTCCGCCCGGTGTATGGTACAGAGAAAATATGCTTTAGGTTTAAGGCCAACACGCTTTAACACGGTGGAATGCGTCCGGGAAAGCTCCCGGTTATAGAGAAAGGCATCATACATGACATCCCCATTCCGATAAACGCCGGCCGTGATCCCTTCTTGGGCGAGATTCTGAACGGCGGCGGTCGTCGGGCAGAGGAGCAAACTGCTGATATGATCCGCGAGCACCCGGTTGATTTCCTCCGGCATGCTCCGGTTAAAGCTTCTCAGGCCTGCTTCGATGTGAATGACGGGGATGTGCAGTTTCGCAGCGGCCAAAGCGCCCGCTAAGGTAGAATTAGTATCTCCGTAAACCAGCAGGGCATCCGGCCTTTCCTGGATGAGGACCTCCTCTACCGCTTTGAGAATCGCTCCAGTCTGCTCCCCATGGCGGCCAGAACCGACACCGAGATTATAATCCGGACGCGGGATGTGCAATTCCGCAAAAAATATCTCCGACATATTGGGATCATAATGTTGTCCGGTATGAATCAGTATCTCTTGATGTGTCTGGCGCAACACGCGCGATACCGGGGCTGCTTTGATAAATTGAGGCCTTGCTCCTACGACCGTAGCCATCTTCATGCTCTAAACCAACCTCCGATACACTTCTTCCATCTTGGAGACGTTTTCCAGCCAGTCATAGTGTTCGAGGACAAAGTTCCGGCCGGCATGCCCGAGACGCTCGCGTTCTCTAGGACTCAGGAGCAAGGACTCCATCGCCTGGCTAAAGGCAGATGCGTCTCCGGGCGGGACGAGGATGCCGGTTTCGCCATGAATGACGACTTCGGGGAGACCCCCTACATGGCTGGCGATGATCGGGCGGCCACAGGCGGAAGCTTCCAGCGCTGTGACGCCAAAGCTTTCCTGGTGTGAAGGCACGACCACGACATCAAGCCCCTGGTAAAACCCTGCGACGTCCTGATTGCGGATGAGTCCGAGCCAATCCACTTGATCATTCACACCTAAGCGTTTAGCCAAACTCGTCAGCCGTCTCCATTCCGGCCCATCTCCGGCGATGCGGAGCAGGGCTTGCCCGGGGCGGCGGCTCTCCAGTTCGGAAAACGCCCTCAAGAGAACATCAATACCATAGACGGGTTGGAGGTGCTTGGCGACCCCGAATACCACAGGTTCTCCCATCTGGGATTCTGTCGTAGGCGCTCCTCCCGAATGTGCCTTTTGGCTCTCTGGTTCAGGGGGGGCAAAACGCCTAACATCCACCCCAAAGGGGATGACTTCAATCGGTTGATCAGCGCTCACATACTTGCGCATCTCCTGCGCCATGATATGGCTCGTGGAGCAGAGAACATCGGCCTGCTTCAGAGTCCATTCCAGGAGGTGGCGGTGCAGAATGGATTTGCGCGGGAAGGCAAAAACATCGCTGCCCCAGGCCGAAACCAAGAGGGGATGCACCCCTGCTAAGGCGCCCAAGAGACCAAAGCTGCTGGCATAGTGGGCGTGCACCAAATCCGGCTCCAAGGAACGCACTCGCTGGGCGATCCAATGCTGCCGGAAGATGACATCAGCCTTTTTCCCTGAAACCGGCGGAACGATGTGGACTTTGACCCGAGGGATATCCGCCGGGAGAAAGCTGATAATCTCCACATCCCAGCCTCTGTGGGCCAGTTCAGATGCCCACTTTTCTGTGTGGGAGCTAGCCGCATTGGCCAGCAAACACAGCCTTGCCATCCTGCATACACCTCCTTTTTCTGGCCTGAGAGCCTTTCCTCTTTCGTCACGTTCAGGTTTTTGAACACGGATACCTTCGTGTTCCCGGCCTTTTCATGCTCTTTCTCCGGTCAAATCACGGCCTGGTTTGGTACAGAAGCTCCAGATACATCCCCTCGACTTCTGCCATATTATCTTCCCAAATGGCCTTGGCCCTCACCTTCTCCCGGTTGATCCGGGTAGCCTGGTGGCGCAGAGATTCCTCTCGCAGGGCCCGGATGAGCGCTGAGGCTAGGGCCTCTGCGTCCTTGGCAGGGACAATCAAGCCATTTACCCCATCTTTAACCCATTCCCGGTTCGCCGGTAGATCCGTGACCACCGGGAAGGCTCCGCAGGCCATCGTTTCCAAAAGGGAGACGGCGGTTGCGTCGGATGAAGGAACGCTTACAGAGACGACGGATTCCTCCAAATAGGCCTGCACCCCTGGGTGGGGTACCTGCCCGACGAACCGAGTCTGCCTGTCAATCCCCAGCTCTTGGGCTAACGCTTTCAGCTTGGAGGTCTCAGGTCCTTCGCCCGCGATGATAAAACGGGCTTCCGGCAAGGCCTTTATGACCTCGGCAGCTGAGCGCAGGATCACATCAATATTATAGATCTCCTGGTGGCCACGCAGGCTGAGGATCTGATAAGCCTGTCGCGGGCGCTCCTGAATCTGGCTCAGCCAAGAACGCAAGACTCCCATCGTCACGGTTAGCACTGGGTTCGCGGGGCCTGGCATGAGTTCGGCCATGCGCTGGGACATGAACAGCGAATCGGAGGTCAGGGCATCCGCTCGGCCTAGGACGAGGCGAACCACCGCCCGCAGCAGGCGGGAGCGATTGGGAGCCACTAGAACATCGGAACCCCAGGCGGAAACAACGTAGGGGTGAAAGCCGCTGGCCACGCCGAGTAAGCCGAAGCTGGTCGCATAGTGGGCGTGCAAAATATCAGGCCTTATCTGTTGGACTAGGCCGCGAATTTTAAGCAAGCCCCAAATATAGGCCAAGCGTCCGCTTCGTCCGCCTGCGAGCAAATGCACCGGCACCCGGACGTCTTTACTATCGCGGAAGGAAATGACTTCCACTTCATGTCCGGCAGCCAGGAAATAATCGATCCAGCGTTGCAGATGGATGCTTCCGGCATCGCCCAGAAAGCACAAACGCACTTAGCCCACCCCCTCGACATGGCTCAATGCGGACCAATAGCCCAGCAAAATCCATAACAGTGGATCTTCGAGAAATCGGCCTTCTCCTTGAGCACTGATAAAGATAACCGTCATGGAAAGCACCGCAAAGACTGTATACATCACAATGCGGCGGTAGCCGGACATCACCGGCGCGATTTTCTCCCTATCCCTCAGCTGGGGGATACCGGAGTAGAGAAAAAAGAAAAAAACTAAAATAATCGCCACTCCTAGTATTCCCAATTCAGCAGCTGTTGTCAACAGTGCGGTGTGGGACAGGCTTATCTGGTTATGTATAAGGTCCGAATAATGGGTGAACATCACCGTCTGGAAGCCACCTAGGCCGACCCCCCACAGCGGATGGGTCACAAACATCGCCCAACCCGCCCGTACCAGAAACTGCCGTTCCGTAGAAGCGAAGGCCAATCCTTTGCCGAGGTCTTTGATCCTGCCTAGAATCTCGGGATGGAGGAGCGTGCCGATAACAGCTATCCCTGCGAGACTCAAGAGGATAAATCCGAGTCTCCTTTGCGGCAGAATCAACCAAAGTGCCAGCAAGACCAGGGCTGCTGCCAGCCAGCCGGTACGCGAACCCGTGCCGAGAAGCGCGGCAGTCTGCAGAAACAAGGCCAGCAGCCCCAAAAGGAAGCTCCTGCGCTCAACGCCCGACAGAATGAGGACAAACGTCGCCAAAATCCCAATGACGAGGTAACGGGCAAAAATATTGGCATCCACAAAGGTGCCGTTAATGCGGCCCGATACCGCATAGACATCTCCGAGCCACAAGAAGTTTTTCGTGATGAGTTCGGATACACCCAGAATGGCGAGCCCGCTGGAAATGATCGCAAAGGAAAGGGGAATCAACCCGAAGGCTTTGTGCCGCAGTAGGGTATAATAGCTAGCAAACCCCAAACTCCATAAGACCGTAAGCCGAATCGCCTCAACCAGGGTTTTTGTCCGGTTCACTGACCAGAGGACGGAGGAAAATCCGAGTAGAATATAAGCGCCCAGCACTAGAAACAGGACGATATTCACCCAAGAGAGCTCATCCATCCACAAGAGCCCTGCCTCAAACGAACTCCCCCTGAGGGTGAATGAAGCTTCCTCACGGACTCGTCCATACAGATGCCGGCGGATAAGGCTCCAGGCAACATAGGCCAGGAAGGCCAGGGAAAAGATACGGGCCAGATCGATCACTCCCAGAAAGGCGCTCAACGTTTCCAGTGCCCTCAGATGTGGGAACCAGGTGCGGGAGATTTCCAGCGGCACGACGGCTATGAGGGCAGGCAGAAAATAGACCGGCCGGTACCAACACCAGGCCACCCCTAAAAGGCTCAATATCACGACAATGACCTGCGACACTAACATGGATTGACTCCTTTCAAGGTGTTGAAAACCTGCGCCAGTTCTCCAGCTAAAGCCTTGCGGCTAAACTGCTTGATATAGTCCTCATCCGTCTGCCCTGCCAGGGTTCCTTCCTGCCAGGCTTGAACCAAGCGCAGCACCGCCTCTTGAATCATTGTAACATTTTCCGGAGATACGGCAATCCCTGCCCGCGCCTTGCGGATCATTTGCGCAGCATCCCCTTCCGGAAGCATGCCCAAGATCGGGTTGCCTGAGCCTAGGTATTCGAATAGCTTTTGCGTCAGCACCCCCCGCCCTGCCTCTTTGTTAAGAAAAAGAAGCAAGACATCAGCCAAACACATGGCGGCCACTGCCTCTTGGTGCGGCAGGTAGCCCAAGACCTCCATCACCGCTGGATGCCGCGCTTGAAATTCCGAGATCCGTTCACGGCTTTCCGCTCCAAACTGACCGAGAAAGCGGATTCGAATGTCCTGGGGATTAAGCTTTCCCCTGGACAGCAAACCATCCAACGCCTGCAGAAAGTAACGCGGGGTGATCCCTTGATAAAAACTTCCGGCATAGGTAAAGGTACAAAAGCGGCTAGGCTGAGCAGTGCTGCTGTGGTCCGGCGGCAACCCGCCGGGGATCGCGGCCAGATCGGCTTCATCATACCCATTCAAGATCATCTGGAACTTGTCTCTCGGCTCTTGCGGATAGCGCCGCCAGAGATCCTCAAGCAACGGTTTGGATACCGTGATCACCCGGTCGGCGTGATGAATGCAGCGCCATTCAAAGAACCGATCCAGGGGACGGCGCAGTCGTTTAAAATTAAGGTATTCGTTTCCGGTCCAGGGATCCCGGAAATCCGCCACCCAGGGCTTACCCGTTAGGCGCTTTAGACGCAGACCCAGCAGATGTGCGGTAAAGGGTGCAGATGTCGTATAGATGAGATCCACGCCTCATACACGA
>JAJZPA010000163.1 GCA_021811425.1 Bacillota bacterium
AATGGCGCGGGTAAAACCACAATGATTAATGCCTTAACAGGGCAACATAGACAATATAAGGGGAAGATTCAAATTAGTGGACATGACATATCGCTCGAAGGGGTAAAAGCAAAGTCTACTCTGGGATTTGTCCCCGATCAGTCATTCTTTTACGAGACTTTAACATCATCTGAATTTCTTGAGTTCATAGGCCAACTTTATAAAATACCAGCTAACCTGACTAATAAGAGAATCCCAATTGTTTTAAAGGCTTTAGGTTTAGAAAAATCGATAAATAGTCGTATTTTTACATTTTCTTTTGGAATGAAAAAAAGATTAGCAATTTCTGCTGCTATTCTACATAAGCCAAACATACTAATTATGGACGAACCAACCAATGGGCTAGACCCAGTGAATATCCTTATATTTAAAAAAATTATTCAAACACTAAATTTGGGCGGTTGTACCATCTTCCTTTCAAGTCATATTTTAGACGTGGTTGAAAACCTCTGTACCCGAATTGGTATTATCTCCAACGGAATCATTGTAAACGAAGGATCAGCAGAAGAACTCAAAGAAAAATATAAGTCAAACACATTAGAAGACATCTTTCTTGATGAATACGGAAAAGAGATCAAAGAAGCAATTGCTGAACTAGAGTGTATGTAAAATTATATTTTACATACAGGAACGAGGATGTTAATTGGAAATCTATTGAAATATCAAGACCTGTTATTCCTTAGAGCAGGGAAAACCAGCTTCATACTGTTAAATATTGTCTTAGCGTGGGTTTTACGTCATTTGATTGTTCACCGAATAGTAGCGCAAGATTAATCTGCGGAAGCGGATCATGGTCTTTGTTGTGTCCATATTTTACCTGCTTTAAGGATTCGGAATAGGACGAAATACTAGTCGTATCATATGCCCGGTATTCGTTCTCGCTCCTTCTTTTTCCTTGAAGACGGAAACACTCCAGGGGCGATGATACTTGGATCGCAGGATCCTGGGAAAGTAGGTCGTCGCCAGGCAACTTAGGAAGAGCATCGAATATCGGTGGTCTTTCCTGTTTATAGACAATTAAAGATGTTCTCGCAAGAGAGCAGCTTTTTGTGCGCCATTCAGGCTATCAGCATGCAGCAAAGTTCGGGCCTGGCCTGGAATGCAAAATATATGATCATGCAGCAGGAATGAGGGTGAAAGAGGGCGAAATATCAATCGTATTAAGAGGGCGGACAGATAAGCAGTTGGTTTGTTCGCAGCACTGGTTTGAAATAAGCTGATTACGGGGAGGGAATCGAGAAATATGGTATATGAAGTCTGTGCTATCGTACTTACGATCATTTTTGGTATGCTCGGTCTCTATTTGGTTCTTAATTTAATGCAACTTCGCTTAATTCTTATGGAAGGTCGCAAGACGGTGGAAGTTCTGAATCGTCATTGGCCGAGTATTCTGGACAATATTCAAGTTTCGACACATGGCGTGAAGGAAAGTGCTGAGCTATTCAGTCTTGGTTTCCAACAGACAGCAGCAACTCTGGAGAAAATTGCAGGTTCTCCGGTGCAATCGCTTACTAAAGCTTTTATCTATGCCAGGGTAGGGTTGAAAATATGGCATGACATTCGTAATAAAAAAAAGGCTTCCAACACATGAGTGGGAAGCCAAGTATTGTGCCTTAATGGTGTATTCACTGCTTGGTATCCGGTTGGGGAGCCAAAGCAGTATTCGTAGTTTTTGGTTTATCTGACGAGAAAAGATTGGTTTTCGTTTTTGCAATTTCATGCACCCATACACGTATGTCTTCGGCTAGCTGGTTGCCTTTGTCCACGAGGGTACTACTGACCTCATGAAGGGAGTATTGCCCTTGTTCTGCAGTTTGTTCCAAGCTATGGAGGCTTACCTGAGCCTTATCCTTGACATCCCGCCGTAGTTCTGCTCCACTCTTGGGGGCCAGCATTAGACCAGCTACAGCACCGGCTAACCCACCCAATAGACCTGCAAAGAGAACCGTACCAAGGCTGTAATTATTAGACTGTTCACCCATTGTCACCACCCCCTTTCGCTCATGAATGCTAATCAATACATAGATTCTCTAAGAGAACGGAAAACCCCTTTTCATTGTTTGGGAAATTTGACGACTTTGTCGCTTCAAGCCAATGGCTTCCTCCCCGCCAGCCTGAAAATCTCGCGACTGACGGGCTTTTTCTGTGCACCCTGAACGCTTAGATGCTAGCGTATATCCACCAGCCGGATTTCATGTGTCTTATGCAAGCTTTTGTCTAGCCCATCCGCTATAATAGAAGCAAACAAGTAAAGGGCAGCTTGAGGGAACTCGTTTAGCTTTCGCTAAACATCACGATAGTGTCCGGTGGACACTATCGCCGAACCGCAACTTTCAAAGAATACTTATGCGGTGAGGATGGCTTCGGTGACGAAAGCCTCCAGTGACGTTAGTCTCCGGTGGAGACTAACGCCGAAAGCGCACAGCCCTTAACGATTACTATCGTACTGGAGGATTGGTTTCGCCAAAGCCGCCTATCCCAAGAAGACTTCGCGGCGACGGAGGACTCTATCCCCAGCGAAGAAACTGAAGCAGTAACCACTTATAGAAGTGGGGGTCTTAGACGACGATCAAAGGAGCGGTGTATAGCCATGAGAATTCTGCATACGTCAGACTGGCATTTGGGCCGGACGCTCGATGGGCGCAGTCGATTGGAAGAACAGGAACATTTTATTGATGAACTCTGTAGGATAGTGGACGAAGAGCGAGTTGATTTAGTTTTAATCGCGGGAGATGTTTTTGACACGCCAAACCCGCCAGCCAAAGCGGAGGAACTTTTCTATGAGGCCTTGGATCGGCTCTCTCATGCTGGAAAAAAAGGGGTTATTGCGATAGCCGGAAATCACGATAATCCTGAGCGGCTTTGTGCGTCAAGCCCGCTTGCTTTAAAGCATGGGATTGTTCTCTTTGGGCAGCCCAAAGAGGTGCTGTATCCCTCCTCGTATGTGACGAAGGCCAGAGTGGAACGGATCGCGGCGGGGCAAGGATGGATTGAACTGGGTATTCCTGGTTGTCCGGATTCGGCTGTGGTAGCGATGTTACCCTATCCTTCGGAATCGCGGCTTAACGAAGTGTTAAGTTCTTCCCTCGATGAAAAAGCCCTTGGGGAGGGCTATTCTCTGAGAGTGGAGCAGCTCTGGCAGAACTTATCCACCCATTTTCGCTCGGACACCGTGAATCTCGCGATGAGCCACCTTTTTGTCCAAGGTGGCGTAGAGTCAGATTCAGAACGGCCGATCGTAGGAAGTGCGCCTGCGGTGGAAGCTCAGATCATGCCGAGTGGAGCTCAGTATGTTGCCTTAGGACACCTGCACCGCCCTCAAGGGATTAAGGATTCCTTGGTACCTATACGTTACTCGGGTTCTCCTTTGGCCTATAGTTTTTCTGAGGCTGGGCAAGCCAAATCAGTCATGCTCATCGAAGCCTACCCTGGAAAACCAGCCATACTTAAGGAGATTGTGCTCAGTTCCGGGCATCCGCTCGTGAGGTGGAAGGCTACAGAAGGGCTAGCTCAGGTTTATCGTTGGATCGAGGAAGGAAGGGACAGTCAGGCTTGGATCGACATGGAAATTCATCTGACCAGTGCCCTAAGCCCGCAGGAAGTGCAGAACTTGCGCCGCCTTCGGGAACGAATCATCAATATCCGCCCCGTTTTCCCGGAAATGAAGAAGGGGAAGGTTTTCGAGCGTGCAGGGCTGTCTATTCCCGAACTGTTTCGGCGCTTTTACAGGGAAAGGAGTGGCGGAGCAGAGCCAGGAGATGAGTTGGTTGAGTTTTTCCTGTCCCTGCTTGAAGAGCATGAGGAAGCAGATAGCACGGTAGCTGAGGGGGTTGAAAGCGCATGAGGCCCATTCGCTTGGAGATTTCCGGATTACATAGTTTTCGCGACACTCAGATTATTGAGTTTGATAAGCTTTTAGATACAGGAGTTTTTGGGATTTTCGGATCGACCGGGAGCGGAAAATCGACGATACTTGACGCGATTACCCTTGCTCTCTATGGCACAGTGGAGCGAGCTGCCAATCATACCCAGGGGATTCTTAATCACGGTGAAGAGCGACTTACGGTGAAGTTCAGCTTTTCCCTCGGGAGCGGGGGAAAGATGAAAGTGTACCGGGCCGAACGTTCTTACCGCCGCAGCGGGGATAAATCTGTCAGCTCTGCTGCTTGTCGGCTTGTCGTAAAAAGTGATGGCACGGAAAAGGTGCTGGTATCCAAAGAAAAGGAGATGACAAAAGCTGTCGCCGAACTCCTTGGCTTAAATGTGGATGATTTCACCCGCGCAGTTGTCCTCCCGCAGGGGAAGTTTGCGGAGTTCCTAACGATTAAGCCCCGGGATCGGCGGGAAATGCTGGAGCGGCTATTTGCCCTTGAAGCCTATGGTAAAGGATTAACCAAGAAATTAAGTGATCACCAACACCGGGCCGAGTTTGATCTGAATGGGATTGAGCAAAGGCAACTGGGGTTGGGTGATGCATCGCCTAAACGCCTAACTAAAGCTGAAGCTGAGCTGCAGGAGGCTCGGATTCAGGCAGCTGCGGCCGAGAAGGAGTTAACCCTGTTGCGCGCCGGGCAGGAAGAGGCCAAAATAATCTGGGCTTTTCAAGAAGAGTTGGGAGTTGTTAAGAACCAGGAACAAGAGCTTGCTGCTGAGCGAGGCGCAGTTGAAATCCTAGAAGAACGCCTACGGTTCGCTGAACGGGCGGAAAGTGTCCGGCCTTGGATTCAGGCGTTAAAGTTTGCTAAGGAAAATCACGAGCATGCCCTCGCGGAAGGGAAACGCTTAACGGAACAACGAAACCAGGCTGACAAAGTACGAGCCGCTGCATTGATCCGCTGGGAGACGGCGCGGCAGGAACGCCTGCGCTCGGAGCCGGAGCTGCTGCGCCAGATTGAACGCTTAGAACAGGCCCGCCAAGAAGAGCGATCGTTTGAGGATAAACGAACCGAGCTGCGGAAACAACAGGAGGAGTACCGTCGGCTGGCGGTAGTCAGGATCGAGCTTACAGAGAACGTTGATCATGCGGCCAAACGGCTCGAAGAAGAACGAAAAAGCGCCCAAGCCATCAAAGAACGCCTCGCTGCTATCACGGTTGCTCCGGACGAAAGAGAAAAGGTTAATCATGCGGCTCAGGCTTTAAAGGCTTACCAAATGGTGGCGAAGCAAATTGAGGAAGATGACAGGCTTTATAGTAGAAACCTTGCTGAGATTCAAACCTTAGAACAGGAATTGCAGCAACGGGCAATTTTGGTGCAGCAGGCGCTGGAGACACTGGAACGATTGCGGATAGCCTGGCAGAACCACCAAGCCACTCCTTCAATGGAAGGTGAGCTAAGTCGGCGGGCTCAAGGGTTGGAACAGTACCGAGCACGCTTGATGAACCTTGCCCGGTTGGAACAAGAGGACATGGAGGGAAGGGAAGTCCTGAACCAGGAGTTGGCTGAGCATACGCGACTCGAAGCTGAGGCCAAGCGCTTGGAGCAGGATCACCAAGAGGCTCTTCGTTTTAAAGAAGCTGCGGAGGGGGCTGTTGGGGAATACAAGGCGGCTCTGAAAAGCCTGGAGAAGCAGAATCTCGCTGGGCATCTGGTTGGAGAACTTAAGGAAGGCGAGCCCTGCCCCGTTTGTGGATCAAGCCAGCATCCTCATCCAGTTGTTCGCCTCGAACAGGAACAATTGAGCGCGGTCGAGGCTGGATTGGCAGAGGTCGAGAGAAAACTTGCAGATGTTAGCCTTAGACTGCAGAGAATCGCTACAGAGCTTGCGGTAGCGAAGAGCCGAATGGCCCTGCAGAGAGAAAGCATGGAAAAACATACGTTTTCTTTAGCGAATAAGGCTCAGGAAAGTGCCCAACAAAGGGGGGAACTTCCACCTGAGGATCAAGCGTTTTCAGTCAGCGAACTTTGGGCTAGGTTGGATGATGCGGAAAAGGGATTAGAGTTGGAACGGGAGGCCTTGCAGCGTTATAATCAAGAAGGGGTAAAAATCTCGCAGGATCTCTCAGATGCTCAAGACGGACTCGCTCATGCTAAAGAGGAAAGCGAACAGATCCGATTAAAGCACGCGGCTGCGCAAAGGGCGTTGGAGGATTTGAGCAGTAGGCTTGTTGATCGGCGCGAGGAGATGAACCGACGCCGTGAGGAACTGGATGCGGCGAGAGGAAGTGTGAAACCCGAAGCGATCCCCCAGTTGCAGAAACAGCATGCGCTTTGGGATCAGGAAGCGGCTGAGTTGAATCGAACGCTCAGCGTCACTGAAGGAAAAATCCAGTCTCTCGATCATGAGCAGCATGCCCTTCGGGAGGAGAAGAACGCCCGCGAACTGGAACTGAAGGAACTCGAAGTCAGTGGCCGAGAGGCACATAAAGCCTTGACTGAATTGGAGGACAAATTTAAGGCGGTTACAGGCGGGGAATCCGCATCCCACATGCTGCAAGAGAAGCAGACCCTGCTCGAGCAGGTGCATCAGGCTGATGAAGAAAGCAAAACGACGTATGAAAAGGCAGAAAAAAGAAAAAATCAGGCCGAACAAGATTATGCGGTTTGGGAGCGGGAACTGGAATTAAAGCGCCAAAGCCTGCAGGAATCGGAGAATAAACTCAAGGATGGGCTGACGGAAGCAGGGTTTGTCACGGTCGCTGCGGCGGAAAGTGCACTTTGTGATGAAAACGAACGGCGACAGATGGCGGAAACGATTAAGCGGTTCCGCCTAGATGAAGTTAGAGTACAGGAAAAGCAGGCAGATTTGGCAGCCAAACTTGCCGACCGCTCGCTCAGTGCGGGGGAATGGCTGACTTGGCCGATTCGGATCAAAGAGGCCGAGGAAAACCAACGCTTAGCGGTTCAGCGCTTGGGTGCAACTGAGGATGTTTTGCTACGGCTACGAGAAAAACAGGCCGAGTGGTCAGCACTAGAGATGGAACGTAAAGCCCTCGCTCATCGGCTGGAGCTGATTAGAGGACTACAATCTGTGCTTCGGGGAAACTCTTTCGTCGAGTTTATCGCCG
>JAJZPA010000164.1 GCA_021811425.1 Bacillota bacterium
CCTAATATTTCAGACCATGCTTTGGCCGTGAGCCGTCGTAATACTTCTTTGAACGGCCATTATTTAGGGATGGACGGTCATGAGCCGCTAACGCAGCTCACCACAGACGATGACCGTCCTACGAAGTCCGTCAGAACCCCATAGTTAGAACGACCCGGCCATCTGTTGTTACCCTACCTTCCAAGCCATCTTTTCACGGCGTAGGTGGATGTCTCCCTGTTTAGCTTGGCAATGGAACGGGTCAGGGGAATGTTTTTCGGGCAGGCTTTGACACAGTTTTGCGCGTTGCCGCAGTCTGCAATCCCCCCCTCGCTCATTAATGCTTCCAAGCGGGCCTCTTTCTGCAAAGAGCCGGTCGGGTGTGAATTGACAAGATCCACCTGGGCGATCGCAGCAGGACCAATAAACTTGCTCTTGGAGTTGACATTGGGACAGGCTTCCATACAGCAGCCGCAAGTCATGCATTTAGACAATTCGTAGGCTGCTTCCTGGACTTTTTGCGAGATCTTGGGCCCCGGACCCATGTCGTGGGTGCCGTCAATGTCGATCCAGGCTCTGACCTTGCGCAAGTTAGCAAACATGACCCGCCGATCAACCACTAAATCCCGAATGAGTGGGAATTTAGTCAGGGGAGCTAAACGGATTGGTTGCTCTAAGTTATCGACCAAAGCTGAACACGCTTGGCGGGCTGTGCCGTTAATAATCATGGTACAAGCTCCGCACACTTCCTCCAGGCAGTTACAGTCCCAGGCCACCGGAGTGGTTTCCTCGCCCTTGGCATTCACCGGGTTTTTCTGAATCTCCATCAAGGCAGTCACGACGTTCATCTTAGCGAAATACGGAACCTTGAATTCCTCCCAATAAGAGGCTGCCTGCGGATTATCTGAACGTTTGATCCTAAATGTTATTTCTTTAGGCATTGGCCATCGTCACCTCTTTTGCAACATCGTAACGACGCTGGCGGGGTTTAATATAAGCTATATCGACCGGTTCATAACTGAAGTGAGGTCCGTCCGCCGCAAATTCAGCTTTGGTCGTCTTGAGCCAGTTCTCATCGTCCCGTTCGGGAAAATCCGGTTTGTAATGAGCGCCCCTGCTTTCATTGCGGTGTAAGGCCCCTAACGTAATGACCCTGGCTAAGTGCAGCATCGGCAGGAGTCTGCGGGTAAAAGGCACGATCTGATTGCCCCAGGCTGCCCCTGCCCCGACCCCGATCTGATGATAACGCTCCATGAGTTCCTGAATCTTCTCATCGGTTGCTTGCAGACGGTCATTGTAGCGGACGACCGTGACATTTTCCAGCATCCATTCCCCTAATTCCTGATGAAGCTTATACGGGTTTTCTTGGCCCTGCATCTTGAAGATCGCCGCGGTACGCTCATCTTCCCGTGTTTTGGCGGCTTGGTAGAGCGTCGACGGCAGGTCGGCCGAACTTTTACTTAAGCCCAAGGCATAATCAATGGCTTTAGGCCCGGCGATTGTACCCGCGTAAATCGCTGCCACCAGAGAATTACCACCCAGACGATTCGCTCCATGATACTGGTACTCACACTCCCCGGCGGCAAAAAGGCCGGGGATATTCGTCATTTGGTCATAATCGATCCAAAGTCCGCCCATTGAATAATGCACAGCCGGGAAGGTCTGCATCGGGACTTGGCGCGGGTCGTCCCCGACGAATTTCTCATAGATTTCGACGACCCCTGCCAGTTTACGATTGATCTCTTTCGGATCGAGATGGGAAATGTCGAGATATACCTTGTTTTCTCCGTCCACTCCCAGCTTCATGTCCACACAAACTTTGAAAATAGCCCTGGTGGCAATATCCCGCGGCACCATGTTGCCATAAGCAGGATACCATTCCTCCAGAAAATACCATGGTTTGCCGTCCTTATAGACCCAGACCCGACCGCCGTCTCCCCGGATCGACTCAGACATCAAGCGCAGCTTGTCCCGGCCCGGAATGGCGGAAGGGTGAATTTGAATAAACTCACCATTGGCAAAGATTGCTCCCTGCTGGTATAAGGTTGCCGCCGCTGACCCGGTGTTGATCGTGGAATTAGTGCTACGCCCAAATATCATACCTAAGCCGCCGGTGGCCATGATGACGGCATCCGCGGGAAACACCTGCACCTCTAAGCTTTTCAGATCTTGTACGACAATTCCACGGCAGCGTCCCTCATCATCCTGAACAATCGAGAGAAACTCCCATTCCTCATAGCGCCTGACCAAACCCGCATCTTCATAACGGCGCACTTGCTCATCCAGCGCATAAATAAGCTGTTGCCCTGTCGTGGCTCCCGCAAAAACCGTACGCGAGAACTTGGCGCCTCCAAGTCGCCGAACGTCGATGAAACCTTCCTGAGTGCGGTTAAAGGTAACTCCCATGCGATCCATCAAATAAATAATGCCGGGGGCCGCTTCGATCATATTCTTGACCGGAGGTTGATTCGCCAGAAAATCCCCACCGTAAATCGTGTCATCAAAATGCTCCCACGTGGAATCCCCTTCGCCTTTGGTATTTACGGCGGCATTAATTCCACCCTGGGCGCACACAGAGTGTGAACGCTTACACGGAACTAAAGAAAATAAATCGACTTTGTGGCCGCTTTCGGCAATCTTAATCGCACTCATAAGCCCGGCAAGACCGCCGCCAACCACAATAACTTTACTTGCCACGAACTCTCCCTCCTTCTGTTTACCCATTCATCGACTGACTTTGCCAATGTGAGAACCTGCATCCCTACTCAGTGGCTGCCTGTGGCAACCCGACATGTGCTGCATTTCCTATTTAAAAGCCAGTAAGGCTTTGACCCCGACAACGGTTAAAAGCACAAATACAAGCGTGGATACATAGGCTGCTTTTCTCTGGGCACCTTCCCCGATCGTAATCCCCCAGGAAACGAGGAAAGACCAAAAACCATTAGCAAAATGGACGAAAGTAGCAATCAAGCCGATAAGATAAAGAGCCATAACCACCGGATTGCTCAAAGCCTGAGCAACCACGCTAAAACTGATCTGACCCGAGGAGAAACGCAGAATCAGGACATGCCAGCCTATAAAAATAAGCGTAATCAGAGCGGTAAGCCTCTGAACATAGAAAAGCCAGTTGCGAAAATAGGAATAAGCCAAGACATTGTTGCGCGTTAGATAGACAACCCAGATGCCGTAGAGCGCATGAAATAAGATCGGGGCAAAAATGATCAAGAATTCCAAGACCCCTAAATAGGGGATACTGTGCAGAAGTGCCACCCCCTGATTAAAAGCTGTCTCTCCCTTCACCGCTAAGGAATTTATGAACATATGCTCCACCAGAAAGATCCCAATCGGAAAAATGCCGGATAACGAATGCAGTTTGCGCCATAAAAATGAATTTGCCACTCCTAAAGCCTCCTCTCTTGTTACTTACTGGGCGAAACCGTTCTGTAACATCTGAGATAAATCAGTCACACCCTCCAATTCATCCACCGCGGCGATTAGGTTTTCTACTCCCACCGGGGAGAAATTGAGCTGAGCCAATTCCCGGAACTTCTCTACAATCTGTTCATGGGTCACAGGGTTTTCCGGATCACCTAGAGGATAATCGGTTCTCCCCACATGGGTTTTCCCTGCTGTATCTATAATCTCCACCACTGCGGGCCATTTTTCCGGGTAAAGGTCGGTGATCTCTGCGTCTTCCACCAGTTTCACTTTCGTAATAAGGGAGCGGATCGCAGGATCGTCCAAGTTCTCCGAGGTGAACTCGTTCAGGCCTGCTTTTCTCGCTTTAACTGCGAGCGCAACACAAAAGGGGAGGCTGAACTTGGCCGCATACAGGGAATCCGGATGAAAATTCCCCGTGATGTCAATCGCTGTCGGATAGGTCTTCACGGCAATCTTGGCGATCTGTTCCGGCTTCAGATCGTATTTTTGCACCAGCTCAAGCACCACGTCAAGCGCATGGTGCGTATGACGGCAGGAAGCATGAATTTTATAACAGTTCTCCAGGATTTTAAACCCTTGGCCCAGACCGGAGGTGATTTTTCCTAAGTCAAATTCCGCAGCCGTAGCCCGGACAAATCCTTTCTCCCCCTCCAGTATCTTTTTCGCGGCTGTAAACCCTTTTTGCGCCAGGAGAGCGGAGAGCAGGCCGTTGAGGCAGGATTTACCCGGGTGCAGGTGCTTGCTCATAGCCCCATCAGCCAAGAACTCCCACAAGCCCGCCGCCTGGGTTCCGGCACTCCCTAAAGCATCCGTCATTTGTTCCTCATTCAGACCCAGGATTTTTCCTGCTGCCGCTGCGGCTCCGTAGGTTCCGACTGTTCCGGTCGTGTGCCAGTAGTAGTAGTGCGCAGGTGACACCGCTTCCCCGATCCGAATGGCCACTTCATACCCGACTACGATTCCTTCGATTAAATGCTTGCCGGTGGCACCTGCTTTCTCAGCGGCCGCCAGCGCTGCCGGGATAATCGCAGCCCCTGCATGAAGAATCGAGGCTTTATGCACATCATCAAGCTCGACGATATGAGAGATCGCGCCATTAACGAGCGCAGCCAGGATGCTTGCGGTCTTCTGGCCTGTGCTCAACAGTGTAGCTTCGGGATTTCCTCCCATCTCCCCGACAACTGCCTGCATGATCTGCCCAGGCGGTTTTTCTGCCCCCGCTGCCGCAGAGCCGAGCCAGTCAAGAAAAGCATCCTTGGCCGCCCGAACGACTGCGGGCGGAAAATCATCATAACGGCTGTTGACTACAAAACGGGACAAATCTTGTGAAATTGACATAAAATCACCTCACGGTTTATTTTTTTCGCCTTATTTAAGCTTTTTTAACCAGTAATTTGAATAAATTGCTCCTAACGGGTTGTGGGCCTGCGCTTGCTCTATAAGCATCCTTATCAGTGCAAATTTATCAGTGCAAATTTGATGCCAAGTCCCCAAGCCTACTCGTTCCGGTCATTTTATCCTCCCTCACCCTTCCATTTGTTCACTTATTGAACAATATGTTTGTATTATGAACAATCAGTGAACAATTCCACGCTACGCTTCTTGGCGCTCAATTTTCTTTCGTCTTCTTCCAGAGCGTCGTGCGGCTGATCCCCAGGATTTTGGCCAGCTCAGATTTATTTTTGACAACATCTTGAAGTTGTCTAATGATTTCATATTCCATGTCTGCCAATCTAGCAGTTTTAAGCTTAAGGTCGTACTTTGTACTTTCTGTTTCGGACAAACATTCCGCAACCTCCTCGGAAATACTGTCCAAATAGTCGGCATCCACAGCCCGGCCCTCAGTGATAACTACACAACGTTCAACTATATTTTCTAATTCCCTCACGTTTCCGGGCCAATCATACTGAAGAAACCATTGCCACAGCTCGGGAGCAAACTCTTTGATTTCTTTATTGAGTTTGTTATTATAAATCCTCAGAAAATGGTTGACTAAATGGGGTATATCTTCTTTTCTCTCCCTCAGGGGTGGGATCTTTATATTTAAGACGTTGAGGCGGAAATATAAATCTTGCCTGAACTTCATCTGCTCAACCATCTGCTTCAAATTCACATTTGTAGCCGCAATAATCCTTACGTCAACGGGAACTATCCGATCTCCGCCCACGCGCCTTACTTCCTTCTCTTGCAAGACTCTTAGTAACCGCGCCTGCAGATTCAAGGTAATCGTTCCTATTTCATCTAAAAAAATCGTCCCTCCATGAGCTAGCTCAAAAAGTCCAAGCTTCCCACCCTTTTTGGCTCCGGTAAAGGCTCCTTCTTCATACCCGAATAGTTCACTTTCCAGCAAGTTCTCGGGCAAAGCCGCACAATTGACCGCTACAAAGGGTCCATTCCTTCGGGAACTGAACGTGTGTAAGCTTTGGGCAAATAATTCCTTCCCTGTTCCGCTTTCGCCACTAATCAGAACTGTTGCATCAGTTGCTCCGAATTTCCGAGTACGTTTTAAAAGTTCTTGCATGACTTGACTTTGCGCAACGATATCATGAATAGAGAACTTCGCGACCAGACCTTTCCGGTATATCGCTTGACGGATGTGTTGCTCAATGTTTTGAATTTTCGTGACATCTTGAAACGTATAAACTAAGCCAAAATATTCCCCATCGGAGTGGATAGGTATTCTATTGATAAGCACCTGATAGTGGCCGATTTGGCGAATTTGATTCGTTGAATGACTATCTTCAGTAAATAAACCTTCAGCATTGATTAATTGTGACAATTCGTTAGCACCTATACCCACGACATCTGCGGCTTTCATACCCAGAATTCTCTCGGCCACTGAATTTAGCACTGTTATTGTGTTATCCATATCTAAGGCAATGATCCCCTCATAGGTATTGTTGATGATCGTTTGTAATTGTTCCTCGTTGGCCCGTTCCTTTTTTACGATGTTTAAAATCTCCTGTGCCCTCTGCAATGCTTGTACCACAGCTCTACGGCTAGAACGAATCAGCCCGCCTTTCATGCCATGAGCTTCAGCGAGACTGACGCCATATTCACCGCCCCCAACTAAAGCTTCTACCCCATCCTGGTAAGCTTCTTGCACCTGCTCCGCAATATGCTGTCTTTGAGTATACAAGTATTGTTGCACTTCAATTCCAAGAATCTTCTCGATGGTTCTGAAATCATAATCGATCTCATGATATTTATAGGCAACAAACGCAATCCGGCGCGCTCCCGAAACTTTTGCCTCCCAGAGGGCTTGCAAGATGTCAAAATCAGTGCCTTCAATGATTACCACCGGCAGATCCACAATTTCCTTGATCGCTTCAGCAGTACCTCCCCTGCTAACGATAACCTCTATTCCTTTCTGCTCCTTAAGCATTTCCTTTATGACCTTGGCCGCATTGTCCAGTATCTCTTCGATCACAATAATGTCAATTTCCAGCTCCTCAGCAATCTGTTTAATTAATCCCGTTACCTCCCGATAAGGCGAGGTAACCACAATACTTGCTTTCAAATGTATTACCCCCTTGTCACGCATTTGCACCAGAAGTTCGGGATCAGACAGAC